>NZ_MJGC01000016.1 GCF_001746915.1 Desertifilum tharense IPPAS B-1220 | reverse complement strand
AAAGTTTGAACAACAGAAGTGAGAAAGTAGGCTATCATCTCCAGCAATTTAATCTTAATTCCATTTCTCTAAATGTAGGGAAATAATGCGATCTCGTTTTTAACGTTTAATTAGACCTATCTACTTACTTGGGATTCAAAATAGATTTGAAATTTACTACTATGGAAATTCAACGAATTATCTTAAAGAATGTTGGATCGTTTGAAAATTTGGAGATTTCCTTAGCGCCCACTGAAAGCAACCCTAGTAATATCACCGTTTTTGTGGGAAATAACGGCGCTGGTAAAACTTCTGTGTTGAAAGCTTTAGCAACCTCTTTGAGTTGGTTTACTGCTCGTTTACTGACAGAAAAAGGGAGTGGTAATCCTATTCCTGAAGATGACATACTCAACAGCGCTAATGCTGCCAGCATTGAAATAGAAATCTGCGATTCCTTTAACACGCCAGATAATTCTAGTCAAAGCGAGGTTAACGACCATTTCAAATGGACTATAGCAAAAAGCAGAAAAGGACGTATACCAAAATATGCGAGCAACCTAAACGACTGCACTCATTTAGCGAATCGTTATCGTGAAGCCCTTACCCGTGATGAACAAACTAGCCTGCCCATCATTGCGTTTTATCCCGTCGAGCGTGTAGTTCTTGATATTCCACTAAAAATTAGGACTAAGCATAGCTTTTTGCAATTGGATGGTTACGATAATTCTCTCAGTCAGGGTGTTGACTTTCGTCGCTTTTTTGAATGGTTTCGGGAACGGGAAGATACCGAAAATGAATCAGGAATTTCTGAAGAGGTTTTGAACCGACTGAGATCGCTACGTGAAACCAATCCAGAAGTATGGCAACAGTTAAACGAACTCAATGCCTCAGCCAAAGATCGGCAATTAACCGCAGTTCGTACTGCCATTCGGCGATTTATGCCCCAGATGAACAACCTGAGAGTCCATCGTAAGCCTCGTCTCTACATGGCGATTGACAAAAACGGTGAAACCCTGAATGTCGCCCAACTCTCACAAGGCGAAAAATCCCTGATGGCGCTTGTGGGTGATATTGCCCGCCGTCTAGCCATGCTGAACCCTGCCCTAGAGAATCCTCTGACGGGTGACGGTATCGTCCTGATTGATGAAGTCGATTTACATCTACATCCCTCTTGGCAACGCAGCCTGTGCGATCGCCTGATCGCAACTTTCCCGAATTGTCAGTTTGTGTTGACTACCCATTCACCTCTAGTGATTAGCGACTGTAAAAACGTTTTGGTTTACGCCTTAACCAATGGTGAATTGCGACAATTGCCCTCTCAGTATGGACAAGATGCTAATACTGTTTTATTAGATGTCATGGATACCAGCATCCGTAATGAGAAAATTAATAGTGAACTGAACGATCTGCTAGATGCCATACAAGACTCAAAGCTCGCTGAGGCTCAACAATTGCTTGCGGAATTAACGAAGGAACTCCCTGCCAATCATCTTGAATTAGTCAAAGCTCAACTACTGCTCCGTAAACAACAATTGCGTCATGCGAAGGATTAGTAAAGGGGCTGAACCACCCTGTTTAACCGCTTGGAAACGAACCAACCCTCATGGACGCTATCATCAGTTAACCGATGACATTCGACGAAATATTCGACAATGCGCTCTAGAAGAACAATTCTATCTTTGTGCTTATTGTTGCCAGAAAATTCAAGATATTGATACTTGCCATAATGAGCATATAGAAGCTCAAAAGCTGAATCCTGAACGCACGCTTGACTTTTTAAATATTGTAGCCAGTTGTAACACTCCCAACCAATGCGGCGATGCTCATCAATCTCAACATCTACCCTTAACTCCTCTGATGATGGAATGCGAAACGGAACTGCGATTCAAAATTAGTGGTCGGGTAGAAGGATTGAGCGATCGCGCAATTGAGACGATTCGAGTTTTAAATCTAGGAGATCGCGAACAAAATAACCGTTCTCTAATCGAAAAACGCAAACAATTATCCAATGTCTTATTTTTGAGTAACGGCGTAGATCCCAATGAGGGATTAGAAGATGAAGAATTATTGGAGATGTTGATCGCTGACTTATCACCGCCTCAACAGGGTCAAATGGAACCTTTTACTCCAGTGGTCGTTAATATCTTGCGAAATTGGCTTCAAGATGGGAAGTCTGCACTGTCCCCGTAGATGTCAAGATTGGCGATAGCGTTCTAGAAGTTGGGGTATGTGGTCATAACCATCGACGCCAATAATTGGGATAATTTTAGCTCGATTTTGCAGCAGGGTTTGTAGGAAAACTTCTGTGCCAATTTGTCCTTGCACAATGGAGAGTAACCCCGCAGGCTGTCGCCATTCGGTTGCGCCAATTTGTTCGAGGAGGTACATTCCCAGGCTTCCGGTAAAGATGGCCTGTTCGCGATCGCCCAAATTATAATAAGCTTCGGCTAGATAAGCTAAATTCAAGCCTTGCAGATATAGATCGCCGGAAAATTGGGCGGTTTGCAAGCCCTGAGAAAGGTATTGGATCGCGGTTTGGGCTTGGTCGGTGATGACGTAGGCAATGCCTAAACTACTTAAACATAGGGCTTGGCTTTGTCGTTCTGCTAATTGTTCCGATAAACTTAAGCCTTGTTGCAGATAGCGGATGGCGCTGTCGTAAATTTCCGGTTCAATTTGGTCTTGCTGTCGCGCTTGGAGGACTTCGCTGTATCCTAAATTGGCTAGGGCGTTAGCTTCACCGAGTTTATCCCCGGTTTGACGGCCTAGAATTAAGGCGCGTTGGCTGTAATTAATGGCTTCTGAATAGTTTTTCTGAGCTACGCAAATGCGGCTAAGGTGATTGTAGTTGGCCACCTCGCAAATGCGATCGCCCGCTTGCTGAGAAATTTCTAAGGCTTGTTGATGAAATGCGATCGCCTCTTGGTATGCACCTTGGGCGCGACGCGAATAACCAATTAAAGTTAAAATGCGGGCTTTTTCCTGAGTTCCCTCGGCTTGACGTAGCGGTTCGTCTAAATAGGAAAGCGTATCGCGCAGATAGCGTCCGGTAAACGAGGCAAAAATCCCACCATACAAGGGGAAATACTCCCGCTGGGAAAAGGTGCGTAAAATTTGCAAGGCGACTTGAAAGCAGCCATCGCCATAAACTCGCGTACTGCCCCTCTGATTAAAGCCATTGGCGAGGAGCGACCAAATTACCGCAAACGTCAAAAATGTGGAAATCGACAGTTTAGCGCCCAATTTGGCAGCGTAGACGCGCTGATCGAAGAACTGTACCAACCCCCGTTGCAGGCATTGTAAAATGACGGCTAACTCGATCCAACTGGCAACATCGAGATCCCTAGGCTTGGCGGCGAAGGCTGCGAGGGACTGTTCTAAAGCGAGGGTTTCAAACACCTGTTGGGAAAATGGACTTTTGACTAATTTTCCCCAGAGACTCCAAGGGCCATTTTGTCCGGGTGTACCGCTAAACCCGATCGATCCGCGTTCGTACATCCAACTGACGAGATCCCCTTCTAACCGTTGCCATGCTTGAATACCTCGCGCGATCCCGCTAGCGACTTGCTGGAGTTGTTCGCTGAGGGTGGGGTCAAATTTGGGGAGTTGTTGAAGCGCTTTCGCCAGTTGCTGAAGTTGTTCGAGGGTGAGGGGATGGCTGCGGTTGGGGTCGATAATTTTGACGACGGCGAGCAGTCTTTCTTCTGGAGGCGCTGCTAGAATTTGTTGAGTAGCAGAGGCGATCGCAGCCGAGACGCGGTTCTCTTTTTGCCAGCGTTCCCACTCACCTTGGATGGTTTTTAAGGCCCGTTGGCGACGAGTGGCGGTGGCTGCTTGCAAGCCATTATCAATTTGATGCTGAACTTCGCGCTGGCGTTCGTCTAAACAGCTTTCAAAGACTTCGCCTGTCTCGCTTTCAATCTCATCGACGAGCATCTGATAGACTTGCTCTTTAGAGCGGATCTGACCTTTCAGGGTGATTTCTACGATTCGATCGATTAAAGCGAAATAGCGCTCGCGCACATCATCCGACATAAAAGCCCCCAAGTCACTATCCCTATTTTACTGATTAGCGCCATAGGCTTGAGCTAAGATCCAACCAGAGTTAAGAGGGAAGTAAGCGTGCTACAATCTGACCCCAAACTCGGTTTACCCACTAGCGATCGACTCCCTGACTCCGATGGTTTACCTGTGGATAACGAACTGCATACTCTGGTTCCTAATTTATTAGGGTTTATTCTCGGTTTTGTTTGGAGTCAGCGCTTAGATTGGTTCTTCGGAGTCAATATGGGAATTTACCACACCACAGGTATTAATCCTAGAGTTCCCATCGTGCCGGATGCTTTTTTAAGTTTAGGGGTTGAACGAATTCGAGACAATCGGCTACGCAAAAGCTACGTCGTGTGGGAAGAACAGGATATTGTTCCTCGCTTTGTTTTAGAAATTGTTTCGCAAACGCCAGGGGGAGAATATGACGAAAAACTATCGGCTTATGCTCAATTAGGCGTTTTATATTACGCCATCTATAACCCCGACTTTTGGCAGCGCGACCGCCAAGAGGCATTTGAAGTTTATCGTTTAGTGAATGGCCGCTATCAACGTCAAATTGGCGAACCCCTATGGATGCCAGAAATTGGCTTAGGTATTGGTCGGGGAATTGGCATTCACCGAGGGTTGCAGCGCGAATGGTTGTATTGGTTTGATGCCCAAGGCAATCGAATTTTAACCCCAGAGGAGTTGTTGAGGCGCTATCAAGAACAGTTTGGCGAATTACCCCCGCAATAACTTAGCCACCGCTTGGCGAATTTCCTCCATGCGGATCGTTCGGCCGCCTTCCGAACCCGGACAAGTCGTAGCCACGCGATCGCGATGACCGATAATTCTAGGTAACAGGCGCGTCCCAAACGTATCCGTCGGCGTGGGAACTAAAGTGAGGGGATTATCAATGCTGCAACGGTAGCACAACAGGGCGCAAAGCTGAACGGCAGATTGATATTGAGCCTCTGTAATGGAATTGCGGGTATAATCGCCATCAAACGCAATGCCTAACCCATCATTAATCACATCATGGGCCCCGCGCTTTAACTCAGAACGACCCTCAAAAATCCGACCGCTCGGCATAATAATGTAGTGGTAGCCCACATCATCCCAACCATTGCCATTCACATGATCGGCGTAAAGATCGCGCATCCGTTGACTTTCCTGGGCCACAGTCGCACTTGCGGCTAAGGTTGGACGCATAAAAGTATGGTGTAGGGTGAGGCGTCTCGGTTGCAAAGCCGCAATTCTGGCTGGAGTTGGCGAGTTAATCCAAGTGCTGCGCGTAATTACAGAGACTTTAAACCGGGGAGGCTGGATATTTAGCGTTACCCTAGCCCGGTCTTGTTCGGAACCCACCAGTTCCACCACGCGCTGACCCGGTTGATGGAAGAATACCAGAGTAGACCATTTTTGGAAACTGGTGCGGGGTCTAGCAATTTCGTATTTACCATCGACTAAAAGGACTAATTCAGACCCATCGGGATAGTCTTTCGCCTCCCCTGCAAGGGTAAAGCGTTCCTCAGCCATCATGGTTGCTGGAATGGTGGTAAAACTGAGACGCGGCGAACTGGGGGGTTTAGGATTGGTAGGTGTTACTAGGATTGTAAAGCCAATCTGTTCCCCGCTTCCGGCAACTTCCATTGCGCGATCGCCCTGCTGCAAAAAGCGAAACGCAAACCGCCAGGTTCCATCCGGTTTCACCACAGAACCCGGAAACTGATAGCGGTTATCCACTGTTAAGACTAAGTTTTTGCCAATATGCTCGGTTGAGGCGATCCCTTCTATATAAAATGTTTCTTCAACAGCAACCTGCTGGGGCACTTGCGTCACTTTTAGCATAGAGTCCTGATGGTGTATTCCTCGAAGGGCTAACCCATCTTAAGCGTTCGCGCTTTCTAAGGAAATAAGACGTTACAGGATTTTAAGACAGGTAGTTCATCGGATCGACGGGTTCGCCGTTTTCGCGGACTTCAAAGTGGAGGTGAGGTCCTGTGGAAAGTCCGGTAGAACCGACGGTGGCGATCGCTTCTCCCCCTTGCACCGTTTGCCCCTCTTGGACAAATAACTCGCTAGCATGGGCGTATAGGGTGGTAATGCCATTCCCATGATCGAGAATGACTGAATTGCCATAACCGCCATACCAGCCCGCAAAAATCACAACCCCGGCTTGGGATGCAAAGATAATACTGCCATAGTCTGAGGCAAAATCGATTCCCCCGTGGAAGCGTTCGTAACCGAGGATCGGGTGGGTTCGCCAGCCAAAACCGCTGGAGATCGGCCCATCATTGGGGATACCCATTCTCCCGGTTCCTAAAATACCGGGAAAACCAGAAGGACGGACGGCGAGGCGCTGTTGAATGAGGAAGGTAATGCCCTCGGAGTCGCGTTTTAACTGGGCTTGGGCGGCTTCTAGGGCGTTGCGATCGGAGGCGAGACGCCCCACTAATTCTTGTTGAATTTTGGCTTGGCTGTCAAAGTCGGATTTTTGGGCGAGGAGTTGTTGGCGTAGTAGAGAAATTTCGTTCTTTTTCTGTTCAATAGCCAGGGTTTGCTGATTAAGGCGATCGGAGGACTGTTTTAATTGTTCTAAGATTTGGCGATCGCTTTTGTACAGCAGTTGCAGTTGATGGCGACGCGCCATTAATTCTGTCAGGTTCTCGCTATTTAAAAGTAACGCCCACCCATACTGCTGCGGCTGACGCTGGAGAAATCTTAACCGGGCGCTAACGGCTGCTGCGGTTTGTTGATAGACAAATTGGGCGTCTCCGAGTTGGGTTTGCTGTTGTTTGAGTTGTTGCGTCAGCTTTTGCAGTTCGGTTTCGCTTTGTTTGAGGCGATCTTCTGTCACCTCTCGGTTGCGCTGTAACCCTTCGAGGCGTTCTTTGGCGGCGTTTTCCAAATGCTGGAGGCGATCGCGTTCTTGACTAATACCCGAACGATGGCGATCGAGTTCTTGTTTAATTTGTTCTAAGTTTTCTGGAGGGGGAGATGCTGGTACGGCGACTGCTGGCGCGGGGAAACTGAGTAATAGTCCCCAACTCCACAATAAGCTACAGAGCATTCCGACAAGCCGATAAAACGGTTGTTTTGGCAATTGAAAACTCATCCCCTCACACCCAATAGTGCCACAAGACCCAATGCGATAATGACGATCCCTGCTAACCGATTAATCCAGGTTAATCCGGTGGGAGTGAGCTTGTGCCGAAACCAGCTTACACTACTACTGAGCAGGAACCACCAAGTACCCGAACCCAGAAACACCCCGAAGACAAGAACCCCGGCGGATAAGTAACCCCCAGTGGCTCTAGCAAGACCTAATCCTGCGAAAATTGTCACAAATGAGAGGATAGTCAGTGGATTGGTTAACGTCAAGAACAAGATCGAAAAATAATGTTTGGCGAGGGTTTTGGGGGTTCTGGTTTCTGAGGTGAGTTTGAGGTTGGCTGGAGGCGCGATCGCAGTTTTGACGCCTAAGTAACACAGAAATAAGCCTCCCCCCAGTCGCAACCCAACGCTATGCGTCACTAACAGGTTGGAAATGAAGGTTAAACCAAACCCGGCGATACAGCCATAAATAGCATCGGCGCTGGCTGCACCTAAACCGGAGACAAACCCGGCAAGTCTGCCGTTGGCAAGGGTGGCGCGAATGCATAAAATGCCAATGGGACCGACAGGTGCAGCAATGGAAAAGCCAATGATGAACCCTCGGAGTAAGTAACTGAACTCCATGAAAAAATCCTCTCTTACTTAGAGTGGGGGGATGGGGGGATGGGGAATAGGCGAGTGTGAACTAGTATGCATAAAAGAGCATATTAGTCAAGTTTAGAAGTCTGCGAAAACTGACCCCAAAAATTGTTGTTAGAATTGCTGTCGCAAACCCAAAGGCTGGTGGTTCGCCTGAATTGCTGTAGCGAGGGACAATTCAGACCCAAGTTTTAATGCGCGGCTGATATCGGTGCGATGAGCCACAGGATTGACCTTTAGGTTCTTAGAAAATTGACGTAATCTACAAATAATACAAAACTAGAGATTCCGTCAAGATGGCGCGATTAATCTTGGGCGTGTTGCTGTTTGAGTTGTTCCAAGAGTCCGCTTTGGCGCATCAGTTGCGGCCAGACTAAGGTAAAGTATCCCATCCAGACCGTCAAGGGTAAACCCACAAGCGCAGTTAACCAGATTTTCTGAAAAAAGACCCACGAAAGCGCGATCGCACCCGTTCCAGTCAGTACAATTGACCAAGGCTGGCACCACCACGGCTTATACTTCCAAGGACTATCGGGTTGAGAATTTTGAGTGGGTTGAGTCATGCCAGTCCAAACCAAGATTGCTTTAACCTAAGTTTAGCGCTACCCCAGAACCCTAGAGGAGACAACGCTCTGATGACCCAAACAGAAACCCTGCATACCCTCGCTGTTGACATTGGCGGCAGTGGCGTTAAAGTCATGGTGTTAGATGAAGCCGGAAATTCCCTAACCGAACGGAGTCGCTTAGATACACCCCAACCCCCAACCCCCGATGCAATTTTAGAGGCGATCGCCACCTTAGCAAGCCAGCAACCCAACTTCGATCGCGTCTCCGTCGGTTTTCCGGGAGTCGTCCGCCACGGCGTCACCTATACGGCTGTGAACTTGCATCCCGACTGGCGAGCATTCGACTTAGCCACCGCCATCAAACAGCGCCTAGACAAACCCGTGCGCGTCGCTAATGATGCCGATATTCAGGGTTTGGGAGCCATTTCTGGGGAAGGCGTCGAGTTAACCATCACCCTAGGAACGGGGTTTGGTTCTGCCTTATTCGTCGATGGTAAACTAGTCCCCAACCTAGAAGCCGGCCATCATCCCTTCCGCAAAGGTCAAACCTACGAAGAACAACTCGGCCGCGCCGCGCTAGAATCCGTTGGGGTGAAACGCTGGAATAATCGCTTAAAAAAGGCGATCGCAGCTCTAGAACATCTCTTTAACTACGACTTCCTCTACATCGGCGGTGGCGAAGCCAAGCGCATCAACTTTGATCTCCCGAACAATGTCAAAATTATCCCCAACGTCAACGGCTTACTCGGCGGTATTGCTCTCTGGCGAGATTGAGTGCTGAGGGAAGAGGATGGGGAGATGGGGGGAAATGAGTGCAAAGTTCCGAGTTCCGAGTTCCGAGTGGGGAAGAGAGTGCTGAGTGCTGAGTGCTGAGTGCTGAGTGGGAAGAAGGTGCTGAGTGCTGAGTGCTGAGTGGGAAGAAAGTGCTGAGTTCTCAATAAGTATCTAGACCAATAGCCGATTTACTTTTATCCCCCATCTTTCTTCCCCAACCCCTAACTCCCAATTCCCAACTCCCTTCTTCCCCCCATCCCCCCATCCTCTTCTACCCCAACCCCCAACTCCCAATTCCCAACTCCCTCTTCAGTACCCCAACGGTAAACCGTAACTCTCCAGGAGGGCTTCTTGTTGGAGGAGTTCGGCGGTGGGTCGATCTTCTCGAAGTTGTCCTCCGGTGAGAATTAAGGCGCGCTGGGTGGTTTTGGCGATCCAGTAGAGGTCGTGGGAAGCGATGAGGATGACTGCAACGGGAAGCTTGAGGAGAATTTCTGAGAGCTTGCGCCGCCAGCCGGGATCGAGTCCTGTGGTGGGTTCATCTAGAATCAGAATTGAGGGTTCTAACGCCAGGATCGCGGCTAAGGCGGCGAGGCGCTTTTGTCCGCCGGAGAGTTCGTGGGAAGAACGATGGGCGAATTCTAATAAGCCAAATTCTTCTAAGAGTTGAGCGGCTTTGTCTTGAGCAATAGATTCTGGGACGCCGTAATTGCGCGGGCCGAAGGTGACATCTTCTAGGATGGTGGGCATAAACAGTTGGTCGTTGGCGTCTTGAAAGGCAAAACCCACTTGACGGCGCACCTCTGCGAGGGTGGAGGGGTTAACGGGGATGCCTTGAATCCAAATTTGCCCCGACTGCGCTTGTTTTAAACCGACTAAGTTTTCTAATAGGGTACTTTTTCCGCAACCCGTCGGGCCGAGAAGGGCGATGCGTTCTCCGGGTTTAAGGGTTAAGGAGATCCCGCGCAAGACGGGTTCTTGCTGGGGGTAGGCGAAGGCGAGGTTTTCAATGATGACGCCTTGGGTGGTGGTGAGGTTGGCGGAATCAGAGGTTTTTTGGCTCAAGAGTAAAGCAGGGTTAGGTAAGAGGGGGCAGGTAGGAGGCAACCGTTAGCCCACAGCTAACTATGGCAGCGATCGCCAAGCACAGAGTCTCCCTGGGGGTTGATTTCACCCTCACCGGGAGTTGACCGCGATAGCCCCTAGCGAGCATGGCGCTATAGACCCGTTCGGCGCGGTCTAGGGTGCGAATGTAGAGCGAGCCAAGGGTGGACGCTGACACATAGCGCAACCAGCTTGTCGGGCCGCTTAAGCCCCGACAGGCGGCCGATCGCTGCATCTGTTGCACTTCCTTCATTAACAATTCTAAATACTGTCCGGTTAAAAGTAGGCTCTCTTGCAAACCTTGGGGGAGGGGTAGACCGCTGAGGGCGATCGCAAAAGCATGAGGGGGTAGGGTTAACAAAAAGCTGTTGACCAACAGCAGACACACCAAAGAACGCGCCAACAGAAAGCTGGCGGTTTCCCAGCCGAGGGGAAGCGCCATTAGGGCTAAAAAGAGCAGTTCTGCCCCTAATAGGCTGAGGAGCGATCGCGCTTTGACCTGCAAGCCGAACGCCCACAAGAGTGCGATCGCGCCATAAATTCCCAGCCACAGCCAAGCCCCTAGGGGGAGGAAAGCGGTTCCGATCGTGAAAATTAAGGACAACCGCAACCGAAAGGGAATGGAACCCTTAAGCATGGTTGGGTTTTACCAGTTGCGACAGCCCAAACGCCACGCCGAAACAGACGGCGGTTCCCACAATTCCGGCGATACTGGTGCCAATTGCGCCCCAGCCTTCAATGCCATAATCGGCGAAGGGGGTAGGAACTTCAATGCGGACGATCTCCGCGAGGTCAATAAAGCCTAGGTCTTCTGCGACTCGTTCTAAACCATCCGGCCACCCCGACGCCAGCAGGGAAAGCACCCCCGCTACTAAAAAGGTGGCGACAACAGGTACCAGCCAGCCGCGCAGTTGCGGTTGTTCGCCGGGAAGCAGATCGGGTCGGACGTTGGCGAGGTACGCTAGAACGCCGCCGGTAATGATCCCTTCTCCAACCCCAATTAAAATATGCACGCCCGTCATGGCGGGTAAGACGAGGTTGGCGGGGGCGGTACCGGAGAGAATCAGTTCGATGGCGCAGGCGATCGCGGCGGGGATGACGCTGAGGGCGGCGGCAATGCCTGCTGCTAGGGGCAAGCGGCCCTTTGAACCGCCTAAAAGTCTTTGCAAGACCTGCGTGAGTCCCCAGCCCACCCAGACGCCAATTACGGCCATATTCAGGGCATTGGCTCCCAAGGCGGTGATTCCGCCATCGGCGAAGAGTACGGCTTGAATCAGTAAAACGGTGGTAATGCACAAAGTCCCCGCCCACGGACTCCCTAGGACGATGGCGGCGAGGGTTCCCCCTAGGAGGTGCCCGCTGGTTCCACCGGCGACGGGGAAGTTAATCATCTGGGCGGCGAAAATGAAGGCGGTGGTGAGTCCGACAAGGGGGGCGCGCCGCCCGCCCAAGGCGTCGCGAGAACGCCCCAAGGCGAGGGCGACGGCGGCGACGGTGGCGAGGCTGGTGACGGCGGCGACGGGGGGCGAAACGAAACCATCGGGAATATGCATAGCAAATCTTAAGGGTGGCGCGTGGGATTAAGGGCGATCGCGATTATTAATGCAAAGGAATGGCGCGATCGCCTTCAATTTAAGGATTTCTTTGGTTAATGGTTTAGGAAACAAGGTTTTTCCCTAGAAAACAATCCCCTCTAGGGGGATGTTAGAGTAAGTCAGTAATTGACAAGCTATCCCAATAGGCAGGAAACTCAAAACGTCTGATTGCTTTGCCCAATTTCGATTCTAAGATTTGGGCGCGCATCGCCACCCCATTTTTTATTCTTCATCACCCATGAGAGAGCTAGATACCCCAAAAGCAACGAGTTTACTAAATGCCATTATGGAATTTGAGTTAGCGGGTGTGGTTCGCTACACGCACTACTCTTTGATGGTAACGGGCCCCAATCGCATTCCGATTGTCAATTTCTTTAAGGCTCAAGCCAATGAGTCATTGTTGCACGCTCAACAAGCTGGAGAGATTTTAACAGGATTGGAAGGTCATCCCAGTTTGCGAATTGCCCCGATCGAGGAGACTTATCAGCATTCTGTTAAGGATATTTTGGAAGAAAGTTTGAACCACGAAAAGAAGGCGCTAGAACTCTATAAGGAGTTGCTGGAAGTCGTAGAAAATGCTAGCGTTTATCTCGAAGAGTTCGCGAGAACGCAGATTGGTCAAGAAGAAATGCACAATATCGAAATTAAGAAGATGTTGCGCGATTTTAGCTAAAACAGTAGAAACTAGTAGGTTGGGTTAGCGTTAGCGTAACCCAACAAAGCTGCTGATATTGCAATACCTATCTTTCAATGGGTTGATGCTTCTCTGGCTGGAAAAGATGTGCAAGTTAGCTTAAAGATCAACTTGACTGCATTCCAAGCAATCCTGAATAACTGATTTTGGCAAGCTAGTAGTTAGCATTAGCGTAACCCAACAAAGCTGGTGATATTGCAATAATTTAGAACCCCTCGCTGGTTGTTGCAATACCTGTCTTTCAATGGATTGCTTATTCTCCAGCTGGAAAAGATGTGCAAGTTAGCTTAAAGATAAATTTGACTGCAAAGATGAAAATTTCAAGTAACCAGAAATAACGAATTTTGGCAAGTTATTGTAACATTTGCCAATAATAGCCCCGATTTCCAACTTGGCTTTGACAAGGGATATTTTGGCGCTGACAGGCGTCGAGAATTTGTTGAATTTGCGCTTCCCTGGTACTATAGATTTCAATTAAAGGGCCGGGTTGCTTGCGATAGGCTAGATCGGGAAGATAGGGGCCATAAAGCGATTCTGGAGAAAAGGGAATTTCGGCTTTATCCCGTTGATAAGGAGAAATTTGGACAACCCCTCCCGGTACCTCTGGATTGAAGGGAAAGGGTACACTAAGAGGAGGAGAACTGTACAGCATTCGATCGTGGGAGAAACTATCAAAAACCATCCAGTCGAGGCTGGCTTGTTGGGCTTGCAATTGAGCGAACCCTGTTTGATAATACTCTGGGTTTTGCGATCGATGGGTCAGATAGCGATCGATGGGTAAGTGCGATCGCAATAAGTTTTGGCGCGTATAACCCCCACTATAGACATTTATCGGCGTTTGTTGCCAAACCTCATCTTCTAGCAAGCGGCTCAGTTGCGTGCGGGTATCGGTTTGGGCGATAATCTGATTGTGTAAGACGGCGTTTGCAGTTTGAGGCGCTAACAGCAAAAGCGCGATCGCCCCAGAGGCGATCTGAGTTTTAATTTTAAACTGAGCTTGCCAGCTTTGGGCGATCGCACTCACTCCTATCGCCGTGAGAACCGCCAAACCGGGAAGCATCGGTAACATATAGCGCCCAAAGGCTAGCGTCGAGCCGCCAATTAGAGCGTAAAATAAAATCAGAAACCCCAGAATTGGCAACTTTTGGAAATGGGGAATAGCCCGGTTTTTCAGTAACGCTATCAAACCGATACCGGCTAGGATTAGAGGTAATAAGCCATACCCATAATAGAGAGAATGGCGCAGATGGAATAGCCAGCCATTATCCGTCTCATACCCATAATGACCCGTTTGGGCGTGATTGGCTTCAAACGCAATAGCGTCTTGAAAACTTGTAAAACTTTGGGAGTCTAGCCAAATGAATGGATTGGTTAGCGAAAAGGCGATCGCGCTCATTCCCAGTACAATTAAACTATCCCGCACCCATCTCCATCCCCCTAGCTTTTCTCGCCGCAACCCCAACGCCGCAACCATCGCCGGATAGACTAAAATCCCGTTATACTTCGCCGAAGTCGCTAACCCCAAGACTATTCCCAAAACGCATAATTTTCCCACCCCTAATGGTGCGTTTTGGCGGGTAAAATATAACGTCAACCCCAACGCCGCCATACACAACGCCGCCAGGGGAATATCTACCGTCAAATAATGGGAATGCGACACCCAAAGAAACGAAGTCGCCAGTACCAAACCCGCCAGCAAACTAGGGTATCGCCTCCGGGTTAACTCCCACGTTACCCCATAGGTACACAAAACCCCCAATAAAGAAAATACCAGCGTCACAAAATGTCCGGGAACCAGAAAAAAAGGCGTAAACTCCGTTAAGCTTCCCGCCTGCCATTGAGCAGCCCAATCCATCCCAAAAATCGGTAAAATCTGGAATAGGCTGGCATAGACTAAGGCGTGACCGTAAATAACCAATCCAGGATAATTAAAAAACTGAGGGTTCCAGCCATTTTCCAGAAAAGTCTGTATCGCTTTCCAAACCACCGTATCGGGATGATACTTGGCGACACCCCCAGCCATTCCCAAAACCAGGCTAATCAACGATAATAACGCTAAGTCTTGGAGAGTACGCTTCACAGCTTCATTCGCTTAAATAGAGGTTCCGGGATAGACCGAATTATCGCCATAATTCCCCACCAAAAGCTAGGGGTATACAAGATATCTCGATTTTGGCTTAACGCTTTGAGGATATCATCGGCGACTTGTTCGGGAGACGCCACTAAAAACATCCCCGGTTTCCCAAACGTCATTTTAGTATCGACAAACCCCGGTTTCACCGTCAAAACTTGTACTCCTGCTGGGGTGAGACGGTTGCGTAACCCTTGTAAGAATAAACTCAATCCCCCCTTAGCCGATCCATAGATATAATTACTTTGGCGTCCTCTGTCTCCCGCCACTGAGGAAACTCCGACAATAAACCCGCCTTGTTGCTTTTCGAGGTAGTTCGCAATCGGGGTTAACAGAGACACCACCCCTGTATAGTTAGAACTGAGAATGCGATAGGCTTGCTGAAAATCTTGTTGCGCTTGCGCCTGTTCGCCCAATTCCCCTAAAGTAACCATAACCCCATCTAAGCGACCTAAACGTTCTAAGACTTGCTGGAAGAATTCGGGATGGGTATCGTGTTGCGTCGCATCTACCCGACTCCACGTTACTGGCGTTTGATAGCGGATGGCGATATCGCAGGCGATGCGTTCTAATTCCGGCGCATCTCTACCCGCTAAATGTAATATTGCGCCTTGTTGTGCCAGTTTACAACACAGCGATCGCGCCATGCTAGAAGTTGCCCCCAAAATTAAAACGGCTTTCCCCTTCATAAGTGGAGTTGCAACCGTTGCGACAAAACCGAGCTAAACTGATTGTGCGGGTCAACCTGAGATTTTACCGCCAGCCATTGGGGAAGTTGAGGATACATTAAACGCAACGCCTCTGCACTTAAGCGCGCATCTTTGGCTAAATACACGCGTCCCCCATATTCAAGCACAACTTTGTCTAGCTGGTCTAAAAATTCCCACAACCCCGGTTTTACCGCCATATCCAACGCCAAGGTATAACCCGCCATCGGGAAAGACAGCCACCCCTCTTGGGAACCTAAACGTTTCAACACCGCCAGAAAGGAACCCCATCCTTGTTTAGAACACAATTCTAAAATGCGCGTTAACCCCTGGCGGCTGGTTTCTAGGGGAAAAACGCATTGATATTGGATAAACCCCGGTTTTCCATACAGCTTATTCCAATCTTCTACAAAGTCGAGGGGATAGAAGAAAGTATCGTAATCTTGGATACATTCGCCTTCGCGTTTGAGATGATAGTACAACGAGTTAAACGCCTGCATCGTGTAGCGGTTGAGTAACCCTGCTGGCGGAGTAAGCGGTACTCGTCGGCGAGGTTTGGGGGGAAGATACAGAGGGTTGGCTTGCTGTGGGGGAGAAAGCTGCGAAACCGTCGCATGATTGCCTAACATTAACACGCTACGTCCCAAAGCGTTACCCCTAGCTAGACAATCAATCCAAGCTACAGAATACTGATATTGTGCGTCGTATTGTTCAAACCGTTCCAACGCCGCCTCTAAGTTATCCGCTTTTAGGGTACGACAGCGAATATAGGCTGTTTCAATGGGTTGTAGGGAAAATTCGACTTCAGTCATAATTCCCGTTAACCCCATACCTCCAATTGTCGCCCAGAATAGCTCAGGATTTTCAGTGCGGGAACAGGGAATGCGATCGCCATTGGCTAATACTAGGCTAAAACTGCGGACAAAGCTAGAAAATCCCCCCTCCCGATGATGGTTTTTCCCATGCACGTCACAAGCCACCGCACCCCCAACGCTGATAAACTTGGTTCCTGGGGTAACGCTAGGAAACCAACCTCGCGGGATAAAAATCTCTAAAATTTCTTGAAACGTGACGCCAGCTTCGCATCGCAATACCCCCGTTTCTGGGTTAAACGCCAGCATCCGATTTAAACGTTCGGTTAACAGGATGCGAGAATTTAAAGCTGCATCGCCATAACTGCGACCTTTCCCCCTGGCTATAATCTTCTCAGGAGTTTGCGCCAAGCTAGCAACTGTCGCCAGTTTTTCTGGACGTTCGAGGTTTGCGTCAATACTGGGGTATCTTCCCCATCCAGATACAGATGATTGTACGACCATAGGGACAGACTAGGTGGACTGTTGCGGGGTTTGATTGCCTTGAATCTGGAGAGATTGAATTTCTAAGGCACAATGGTTGGGGGATGCATTGGGTTCGTAGTTTAGCACATCCATCTGGAGATAACGAGCTTTTGCCGCAGCTAAGGATAGGCTAAATTTCCCATCTTGATGGGGGGTAAGCTGTTGTTGGACAACTTGTAGCGGGGTACCCTCAGCGTCTACAGTAGAAAATTGCAGGGTTGTCCCAATACACTGAGAATCAGCAAATTGCACTTCTCCGCGAATCTGAGTCATTGGGGAAAGTTCGTCAATATAGAGAAAGCTAGCGGTAGGGTGGGTAAAAATGCGATAGCTGCTATCGGGATGTCGCACTACGCTAGAAGGGAAGAGTTGGCTGAGGATAATCCAGTCTAGCTGAGTGCCGGGGCGATCGCCAATCTGAGCTTGCATCCAGTCTAGCGTCCGAATCGCCACAGGAATGGCAGTGGGTTGAATGCGTTGATAAATACTGACAACCACATCTTTTTGGAGAAAGAATTGGCGGGGAAGCCGTTCAAAATCTTGAGAGATTTCTCGATGCTTGTTAAACGCATTGACAACCACCCTCACCACATCCTGTTCCAATGGGGATAAATGATGTTGGAAAGGAGTAGCAATGATGACAGACTGAGACTTGAGTAACCCTTCTAAAGGATAAAAGTCGCGAGAATCTACCTCTGGAGTGGGGACTAAGTTAAAAGTTGTCCTATACTGTCCTGAAAAAAAGACTGAGGCATTTTGCAATAAGTCTGAATTAAAAACCTGAGAAGAAGAAGCCACGTAAAGCGGAAATGAGGTTTCTGGTATTTCGTGCAAATACCGTACAAGGCTTTTAATTTCTCGATAATCTTGACGTTGTACGGGAGGTTGGCTTCTCACAAAAAAGTAGTTTAACCAAGCGGGATGTCCTGACATCCAGGGAGTTAATCCAATGGTAAAATTGAGAATTAAGTAAAATATTAAAAATCCCCTTAATAAAATTTGAGACTGAAACTGATATAACCAATCGAATAAACTCACAACTCCCAAGGTTAAGGGAAGCGTAAAATGTAGATTATAATGCACGCCGGGATAGCGGAGATATCCCCACCAAATGAGGACGGAAAAACCTAAATATCCTAGTAAAAGCAAGAGAACTCGGCGTTTTTCTAAGGACTGAGTTGTGGCGGTCGCTATTCCTAAACCCAATATTCCAAACAGCCACATTCCCCAGCCGAAGGATACCTTATAATAGGTAAATACATGAGCTAAAGAAATGGCATAAGAAGAGTAAAGTTTAGTCAGGTTTTGCTGAAGGACGTAGTGGAGTAAGGAAGGGGTTAACAAGGCAATCCAAAATAATGAACAAAGGCTAATTAAAGCCACCTTGATTACAGGCATACTCCCTTCTCTGAGAGTAGTAGCAATACTCAGTTTGGCTAATTTTTGGGATTTTAGAATCGTTTCTTGAAAACACAATCCCAAGAGAAAACTCAGCGCGGCATACCCAAAGTGACGGCGAAACATAAAAGCCAGCGCGATTAATAAACCGATGACAGGAATCTTATTCCAGGAATTAAATGGACGACGATAGCTATAAACTAAAATAGCACCAGCAATGCCTAAAGTTCCGCCAATATCTGGATATCCTTCTAGCAAGGTGTACCAAGTTGAGGGAATAACCAGGGTGAGGAAGGCTGCACTCCAAAAAGACAGGCGGGGTGAGATTGAGGAGGTAATAGAACTAGCAATCTTACCGAGAATGAGTCCTAAAGGAATCTGATAAACAAGCGCTACACTGGCAATGTAGGACATTCGAGATTGTCCGGCAAGACGCATCAGAGGAATTAAGGGCAGAATGTATAGCTTGTTATAATCTGAAGCGAGGGATTGACGGATTTCTTGCCAAGCTAATTGAGGAGATTCTCGAAAAGTTTGAGTCATTTCCCATGCCCAATTATAATAGGCTGCCCTATCCCAGAAAAAGAAAGTTTGTTCTTGGGACACATAGAGATAGACAATTGCGATCGCAAGGAGTATATATAGACTCAATAACCCACATTGCTGCCAAAAAGACTGCTGGCGAAGAGATTTCAGCATTAGCAAAAATGATTGAGTAGGACAATATTGACCCTTAGAAACTTACGAGGGATTTAGGCTTGTCTGCGCCACAAGTTTTCCCAAAATTGGGAAGAGTTTAGCGATTGATGCACATTAATCCGTTTGAATGTGGAGAGCGTTAACTTCTAAGGTGCAATGATTCACAGAGGCGATTGGTTGGTAGTTTAGCACATCCATCTGGAGATAGCGAGCCTTTGCTGTGGGTAGAGATAGGGTAAATTTCCCGTCTTGATGGGGGGTAAACTGTTGTTGAATAACTTGTCGCGACGTACCCTCAGCGTCTACAGTAGAAAATTGCAGGGTTGTCCCGATACACTGAGAATCGGCAAATTTCACTTCTCCGCGAATCTGAGTGATTGGGGAAAGTTCGCCAATATAGAGAAAGCTAGCGGTAGGGTTAGGGAATCTATCAGCGGGATGGGTGAAGATACGATAGCTGTTATCTGGGTTTTTCTGCAAGCCTGAAGGGAAAGGTTGACCCAAGATAATCCAGTCTAACTGAGAGCCAGGGCGATCGCCAATCTGAGCTTGCATCCAGTCTAGCATCCGAATTGCCACAGGGATCGCAGTCGGACGAATTCGCTGATAGATACTGACTACAGTATCCTGCTCTAAAAAGAATTCTACAGGCAAGCGCTGGAAATCTTGAGTAAATTCCTGATTTTGCCTAAAAGCATCAAAAACAACCTTGACAACTTTTTCCTCTGAAGGCTTTAAGCGATGGTGTAAAGGGGTAGAAAAAACCACATACTCAGATTTCAATAGACCCTCTAAAGGATACTCATCGCGAGAATCAAATTTAGGGGTAATGACTAAATTCAGAATAGCATTTTTTCGTCCGTATAAATCTCGTTCAGCATTATGGATTAGATTTAAACTAAGTAAGTCTCCACTGGGAATGATATAGACTGTTTGTTGCTGACTGGCGATCGTTCTTAGATAATCTACTAAACGGCTAACTTCCTGATGATCTGTTCTAACGATAGGTGGATAGCTTTTCGCAAATAGAAAGCGAAGCGGATATTGAATTTTGCCTATCGCTGTAATGCCACTCACAAAATTAATCGCTAACAATAATCCTAATACGAGTAAGATTATTGATTTATTTTTAACCTCTAAAGATGCTTGTATGCTCCAAATCAAAACTGCAATTGATAAAATAATGAGTGGTGTAATATGCAAAGTATATTGAATGCTATCATAACGGTTCTTGAAAACCCAGAAAAAGATAGAACAAAAACCTGTTAACGCAATAAATTCAAACTGGCTTGAACTAATATTTTTCTGGGTGAAAAGTCCCAGGAAAATCCCGACTAAAACGAGACACCAAACTCCCCAACCAAAGGTTGAACCATAAAGCTGTATGCTATCTGATAGGGAAAGAGAAAAGGAAGCATACAATCTTGTATAATTTGTTTGAGCGATTCTTTGAAAAAAAGGAGTAGCAACAATTGATAAAAATCCTAAGCTCACCAGTCCAACTAAACCAACCTTCAAGAAGGGGTTTAGTGCTGTATAACTGGCTATCTTTCTAGACTTGTGCAAAGTCAATACAGTATCTTTGATAATCTGTAAAATTATAGCACTAATAAAGGCTAGACTTCCGTAAGCAAAATGGCGGCGAAAAATCATAGCCAAAGCTAATAAGATACCAATAATAATAATTTGCCAGATAAACTTGAGACGGCGATTGTGTAAATAAGTCCAAGTCGCCAATACTAAAATTAAAGCACCTCCAGCATCAGGATAACCCCTTAAAGTGGGTAGCCAAGTTGTCGGTAAGCTGAACGTCAAAAAAGCCGTTGTCCAAAATACAGCTTGAGGGTGAAAGGAAATGATCTTTGTCGCAATAACTCCTAAAACTAAACTTAGCGGTATCAGGTAAAGTAAAGCAACGCTGATGATGTAAACTAAACGATGATTTCCCAAAATCCATAAAAATGGAACGCTAGGTAAGGTAAAGAGATGATTTTGTTCGTAAGTCAAACTTTCAGTAAGTTTCTCAACTGCTTGGCGGGGTGAAGCTTGAAAAAGACGAGTCATGTTTACGACTCTTTGATGATAGCTTGCTGGCGAAAAGTCGCCAACGTAAAAGGTTCGTTCGCTGAGAACGTATAATGTGGGAATGGTGACTGCTATTAAGACTAGAAGACTGAATAAAATTAAATTGACTTTAATAGACTTTTTTTTGACATCTAAAATCATTTTAGGAACATTCAGCCTAGATTAATTAATAATTCCCTTTTCATGCAACCCTAAGATTAAGCCACTCGACAGTACCCAACCCATAACGGTACCTAAAATCGGGATATCGTTTAAAAGAATTTCCTCTGGACGTTCGCTGTTTCCGCCTAAACTAGTCCTAGGGTCGCTCAATAGTTGATAGCGGAAAATGCCATAGAGTACCCACGGTAAGGTTAGCATCATCCAGGGAGTCGCCGCACCATCTACTTGCGGGCCAGAACTCCATAAAGCATAGGTCATAATCGCGCCTGTGGTGACGGTACTTTCAATTCGGGTGAGTAAAGGGAGAGAATATTGTTGTAAAACAGCGCGGGTTTTTCCTCGGCGACTCCCTAACCGTAACTCGGCTTTGCGCTTTTCTACGCCCAAAAATAGCGCTAGCATGGCAGTACACAACAGCAACCAGGCGGAGATAGGGATACCTGTCGCAGCACCTCCGGCGTAGGCGCGTAGCACGAAACCCAGTGCGATCGCCATAATATCCCAAATCGCCACTTGCTTGAGCCAAAAGTTATAGGCTAATTGCAAAACAGCATACCCGGTTAGCGTTGCGCCTAGATTGAACCCATCCATCCAAGCCACGAACAAAGTCCCCAACAGCAATATCCCCGCCATACTTCGCGCTAGGGGAATGCTGACTAAACCGGAAGCTATCGGACGCTTGCACTTCACCGGATGCAACCGATCCGCCTCCACATCCACAATATCATTGAGCAGATAAAACCCACTGGATATCCCGCAAAAGAGAATAAACGCGAGGCTGCTTCCTCCAACCGACTCGCCAGTAAACTCAAATGCAAATAAAGGCGCAGCAAAGACTAATAGGTTTTTCGTCCACTGACGTACCCTCAAGGCTGAAAGCAGATGGCGCATAGCAAGTCCCAAGGTAAAGCGTCTGAAGTAGTATAGACGCAACCTGTAACATCTGTACCCGATTTAGCAGTTTCCTACCCAGACTGACGCTTTAGCCTTTCTGTTGCTGATAGCGTTGCTTGAACTCTCTCTGGCGTTGCTGATGATCGACAATCGGTGCTGGATAGTCTCCCCGTTCGTCTGGAGGGATTTTACCACTAATTAGATATTCTGTATCCACAGAACTTAACTCCGGTACCCATTCCCGGATATAATCCCCTTCAGGATCGAATTTTTGTGCCTGACTCGCCGGGTTGAAAATGCGGAGAGGTTTGGGGTCCATGCCACTGGAAGCACTCCATTGCCATCCGCCATTGTTAGCACTCAAGTCCCCATCATAGAGCTTTTGCAGAAAATACGTTTCGCCCCATTGCCAGTTAATGATTAAATCTTTAGTTAAGAAACTGGCGACTATCATCCGACAGCGGTTATGCATCCATCCAATTTCATTTAATTGACGCATCGCTGCATCCACAATAGGGTATCCCGTTTTCCCTTCGCACCAAGCCTGAAAATGCTCTTGATTATTCTCCCACGGAAAATCCTGCCATTCTGAACGATAGGGGCCTTCTGCTAAGTTGGGAAAGTGATACATGGCGTGTTGATAAAACTCGCGCCAAGCCAATTCATGCTGCCAAGTTTGAATGTTCTTTTGGGTTTCATCGCTGCGAGAATCATAGGAAGCCTCCATAACAGCATCCCAGACGGTGCGAATCCCAATTGCTCCAAATTTTAGCGCAGCACTGAGTTTTGAGGTGCCATCCGTTCCGGGAAAGTTGCGCTGTTCGCCATAATTATAAATCCCTTTGCTGCAAAATTCCTTCAGTTGGTCTAGGGCGGCTTGTTCTCCGGGTTCTAGAAGTAAATCATTTTGCCAAATAAACCCTAAATCTTTAGCTGTGGGTAAGTCAATTGCATCTGCTTTTTTAGCTTGTTCTTGTTCCGTCTCGGTTAAGGCTTCTGCTTTCTCTAGTTTGGCGTGAGGTTCAGCTTTTGGGAGTTGAATCCACTGCTTCCAAAAGGGGGTATAAACGGTATAGGGTGAATTAGAACTTTTGGTTTTAATTTCGTCTGGGTTATGCAGGAGTTGATCCCAAAAATGATGGGTTTGAATGCCTTTTTCCTGCAAGGCTTCTTTAACCTTAGTATCCCGTTGTTGGGCGTAGGGTTCAACATCCCAATTCCAAACGACAGCTTTGGCTTGTAAGCTATCGGCTAATTGGGGAATGGCTTGTGCGGGTTGTCCTTTTAGAATTAGTAACTGACTGCCTGCTTGTTGATAGCTGCGTTGGAGTTCTTGCAGGCATCCTATCATGTAAGTGACTCTGGCCGGGGCAATGTCATCGCGTTCTAGGATATTTAAATCTAGACAAAATACGCCAATTACTTTAGGCGTCATTTGGCGAGACTTTGCCAATCCAATATTATCTGTAATTCGCAGGTCGCGACGGTGCCAAAAGAGAATTAAATCTGACATGGGAAGTGAGTTCCGAGTTCCGAGTTCCGAGTTCCGAGTGGGGAAGAAGGTGGGGGGATGGGGGGATGGGGAGATGGGGGGATGGAGTGTAAAGTTCCGAGTTATGGGAGAAGAGGGTGGGGGGACAAAGAGTGCTGAGTGTAAAGTGCTGAGTGCTGAGTTGTAGGAGTAGGCTAAGTTAAAAGATGTTTGTGACCTTAAGCTTAAGAGTTTTTTGAAACTAAGCTGATTAATTTTCGATCTAATTGCATCAGATAATCTCGACCATAGGAACCATTTTCTAATCCTTCAATGAGGTGAGGCGGGAGATCCTGGGTTACTTCTACACTACAGGATGCAGCAGCTAGGGCGATCGCACCCACGGTATCCACATCTCCTGTAAACGCTATGCAATTTTGTAATATCCCACACATTGAATCATTCCGCATCACGGCGGTTACTGCTGCTTGAACGCACATCCAGCCTAAAGTCCCTACTTCACCCTGCCAGGGCGTATTCCAGTTACCTGAAACATGGGATTCTAGAAACTGCCCTAAATCTCGCTTTTTCCCTAACTGATAGATGAAATAATGACTCATCAGCGCCGCCGCACAGGCTGCATTAATTCCTAACTCGGTATTGTGGGTAATTGCAGCTTGCAGTTTGGCGGAGTGCAGCACTTGTTCTACGGTGGGTAAAACGCCGACGGGGGAAACTCGCATCGCCGCGCCGCTTTTCTCGCTGGTATTGCCAATTTGGGCTAAAAAGGTTTCGCCATCTTCGACTTGTTGCAGAAAGGCATAGAAGCGTTTAGCATAGCCTTCCCTAGGGTCGCGCTTAAAGGTGCGGACAAAGCGTTCTGCGAGAACCTGTGGCGTCCAAGGTTCGTGGGAGATGAGCGTTTCGGCGATCGCCATACTCATCTGCGTATCATCAGTATAGCTCCCCGGCTTCAGACGATGGCGCGGATGCTGCCGATAGGCGGTTAAATCGTTATACTGCTGAACAAACTCCGCCTCAGCAAACTCAAACCCGGCCCCATAGGCATCGCCAACCGCTAATTCGAGTAACATAGGCTATAAATAGGGACGCGCTAAAAAATAACTGGTAATCGATTTCGCATCGACAGGTTCGCCGTCATGAATGGCGTCTTCCAACTCCATCGGCGTCATCAATACCCGTTCGATATCCTCATCTTCATCCATTACCCCTGGCGTTTCTAGCAGTTCCAACTCTTGGGCTAAAAACGCAGAAATCACTTCATCTGAATAACCGGGGGCCAGGAAAAATTGCCCTAACTTGCGCCAGCGATGGGCCCGATATCCCGTTTCTTCTTCAATTTCTCGCTGAATGGTGGCTTGGGGGTCTTCGTGTTCTTCAATCGTCCCTGCGGGAAATTCTAACAGACGACCTGCGGCAGCAAAACGGTATTGCCGCACCAAAACCAACTTACCATCGGGCGTCACCGGAACCGCCAGCGCGCCGCCGGGGTGACGAATGCATTCCCAGTCGCCAACCGCGCCATTGGGAAGCCGCAGGGTATTGACATCAAAACCAAATTTGCGGCCGGAATAGGAGAGGCGGTGTTTAATCAGTTCGGGGGGTTCGTAGTCCAGGGTCATACAGAGTGAGAGGAGTAACTCCTGTACAGTCTACCGCTTCTCGCAAATGAGCGATCGCCCTTCCGGTTACAGGGTGAGTCCAGTCGGGGGCAATTTCGGCGAGGGGAACTAGCACAAACGCCCGTTCGCGCATCCGGGGATGGGGGACTTGCAACTGGGGTAAGTCTAAAATCAGATCGTCTACTAACAAAATATCTAAATCGAGGGTGCGCGGGCCATGTTTCTCTAGGCGAACCCGCCCAAATTGCGCCTCTAGGTCTAAAAGGCGTTCTAAGAGTTCTACAGGACTCCAGGCGACTTCTAACACCGCACAGCCATTAATATAACTCGGCTGGGGCGGGCCAACGGGTGGGGTGTGGTACCAACTCGACTGGCGTTGAAGAATCACTCCGGGCATTTGTTTTAAACGCGCGATCGCATCTGTCAAAATTGTCAAAGAATCGCCTAAATTACTGCCTAGAGCGATCGCAACTGTATGAACCATCCCATGCTTTCCTGAAAACATTATCCTACCTTTACTGTGCGTGCGATGAAACTCGATAAAACCCTTGGCGTTTGGTTAAATGGTCATCTCGGCCCAGTTCGGGCCCTGGCGGTGACGCCGGATAGCCAAACCCTGGTTAGCGGTAGCGAGGACCAAAGCCTTAAGGTGTGGAATTTGCAATGCGGGGCCGTGGTTCGGACGCTTTACGGTCATGAGGCGGGCGTGCAAAAGGTGATTCTAACCCCTGACGGTCAGACGATTATTAGTGGCAGTCAAGACGGTACGATTCAACTGTGGGACTTAGCCACGGGGGAAAAGCTGAAAACCTTCCAGGGCCATTCCGACTGGGTGATGAGTTTGACCCTATTTCATGACGGTCAAATTTTGATTAGCGGCGGGAAAGACCAGGTTATCCATTTTTGGGATATCCAGACTGGGGAAATTCTCCGCAGTTACAACGCCGCAGATTGGGTGTATTGTTCAACGGTGAGTCCCCAGGAAGAATGCTTGGTCAGCGGTTTAGCCGATGGCACTATTCGCATCTGGCCGCAAACCGATTTCACCGCCCATGACAATATTGTCACAGATATAGCGATCGCCCCCAACCAACATTTAATCAGCGCCAGCATTGACGAAACCCTAAAAATTTGGCACCTCAAAACCCGCCAACTCCTCTACACTCTCCCAGGTCATGCCAAAGGCGTCACCTGTTTGGCCTTAAGTCCCGATGGTGAAATTATCGCTAGCGGTGGGTGCGATCGCGCCATTCAACTTTGGCATCTGGCAACCGGAAAAGCCTTACAATCTTGTATAGCTCACGATCTCGGCGTTCTTTGTCTCACCTTCGCCCCCAACGGTCAAACACTCATCAGTGGCGACCTCAACCATGCCATTAAAGTTTGGCACCTTTAACTGCGGGCTTTACGAAAAATCGCGGCTAACCCCCCCAAACCTAACAGGGTTAAACCCAGTTGCGGGGTAGAGTTAGGCACAGAAACCGAGGAAGTGACCCGAACATTGCTAATTAATAATCCAGAAGAAACATCTAAATCAATGCGGTCAACCACTCCTAGCGCCAGCGTATAAGTTCCCGCCTGGGTAAAGGTATGGGAAAAGGTTTGAAAGCCAGTTTCTCGCCCAAAAGGGGTTGCAGACGGCAAAAAAGAGGCTGAAGTATTTGCCAATTCCCGATACCCATCTAACCAAACAAACGCATAGTCTAGATAATCTGGGGTGCGTTCATTTGTTAAAAAATTCCAATCAAATTCTAAGATATCCCCCGCTTGTACTGTAATCTCTTGTTTAAATGCTGAACCGTGGGTTGAGTTTTCCGGCAAACTGCCGCGAGGAATTCCCAAAAAATCCTCCATTGAAGCCGGGCCAAAATCGATCCAAGTTGGGTCAAAACCGGAAAAATTATAACTTCCGGCAGGTGCGGGATAGTCGTCCCACCCTCTAGCAGAAGCGGTGGTTAATAAGGCCGAAAAAGGGGATGAACTCCCCCACGGCTGACCGGGTTGTACGCTAACATCTCCACTCGTTTGCCACCCATTTAAACCTTGAGTAAAATTGCCATTGAACATTGCGGCGGCGGGTTGGGCGTAGCTTAAGCTACCCGCCAATAAAAATGCGATAGATGCTAAGGGTTGAATCAATTTTGCAGTAGACATACTGGGGTACTGATAAGGCAATCGACGGGAGAAATAAATCCCATTGAACTGAAATAAACGCCCAGTCAGACTTTGAGTCCAAGCCAGGGTCAATTAACCCAGAGAGAGATTTTTTCTGGGTTAACCTGCAAGTCATGCATCCTGTTGAGTGGAACTACAAGGTCATGCTTCGAGATTCCCAAGCATGAATGAAAAACAGTGCCAACCCGATGAAGTATTTGTCATGGGATTGAGGCATTGTGTTATAGCGATTGATGGACAAATACTCTGTACAGGAAAACAGGACGTTTCAGGTTAGATTAAAGACCGCTACAACCAGCCTCCCATTACTGATTGGCTATATTCTCTTTCATAAAAATGACAGACCGAACGAGCGAATAAATCTGCCATAGGTGCGATCGCGCTTTTGAGGAGAACGCTGAGATTTCTATCTTTAGGAGAACCGAGAATGAACCAAATCGGTCAGTCAAGGCTTCGGTCTTTTGCCGAATTGCGATCGCCACTCAATGCCATAACTGTAGTTAAGCTTGCCGGAAAAATGTTGTAGTTTAAAATACAGATAAAAATCTCAATAACGGAATGATTGAAAAGTCAAAATCAGCGCTTAAACCTTGAGAATTCAAACCATAACCCTCTCAAATAGAGAAGGGACAGCAATCCCTAATCGGCTGGCAACGGATTAAGGATTGCTCGACTCTAAAAAGCGTTTGTCAAATAACAGCAATCTTACCGTTCAGTCCGCTTGATCTCGGCGACTCAGAAACTCTAGAACCTGGTTGACGAGAGTGAGGAATAAAACTCAACAGCAACGGGTTGTGTTGGGTTACGAATGGCGCTAACCCAACCTACGCGACTCATGGGATTTTCAGCTATTTTGTCAATCAGCCCTAGCATTCAACTTCACCGCAGTTCTCAAAATCTGTCCCGCCAAAATCGCCGCACCAAAACCATTATCAATATTCATCACGCCAATACCGGCCGCACAGGAATTTAACATCGTCAATAGCGCCGCCAATCCCTGAAAACTCGCCCCATAGCCAACACTTGTCGGGACAGCAACCACCGGACAATCTGCCAAACCTGCAACCACACTCGGTAAGGCCCCCTCCATCCCTGCCACCACAATCAACACATCAGCCGCATCAATGACATGGCGGTTATTTAACAACCGATGAATGCCAGCCACCCCAACATCCCAAAGGCGCTGCACCTGAAAGCCGCATAACTCCGCCGTCACCGCCGCTTCCTCAGCAACCGCCAAATCCGCAGTTCCCGCCGAGAGAATGCCGATTGTCCCCGGATATTGCACCCCGGCAAAATCGGGATGAATTGCAGCACAAATCCGGGCTGAACGATAATACTGCACGTCAGGAATCTGAGCTTGCACCTGGGAATACACCTCCGGTTCTATCCGAGTTGCCATCACCACCAGATGGCGCTGTCGCATGGCCGCCATAATCCCCGCAATTTGGTCTGGCGTCTTCCCCGGCCCCCAAATCACCTCTGGGAATCCCGTTCTCAGCGTCCGATGATGATCGACCCGTGCAAAATCACCAACGGGTTCAAAATCAAAATACTTCAATTTATCCAAGGCCCCATCCGGGCTAAGTTGTCCTTGGGCGACTAATTCTAGGAGGCTGCGTAACGCGTCAGGATGATTCACAACTTCTTAATAAACATTGAAGCAACATTTTCTAATTTAACGCGCTTTTTCCCGCTCGCTCGGTTGCCTATTGGGGGTTTGATGGATGGGAATGGTAATGGTAAACTCAGTGCCTTTGCCTAATTTTGACCAACAGGTCAGCGAACCTCGATGGCGTTCGACAATGGCTTGATAGCTGATGGACAGCCCTAACCCCGTCCCTTTTCCGACAGGCTTGGTGGTAAAAAAGGGGTTAAATAAACGAGCTTGCACGGCATCGGACATGCCAATCCCATTATCGGCGATCGCAATCTGGATCTGTTCTCGATCCGATTGAGTCGTTGTAATTTGAATGCAGGGAGGATGAACCTTAAGGGCGTCTGGCGTCGATTGGCTCATCGCACTCTCTACAGCATCAATCGCATTGGCCAAGAGGTTCATCAACACTTGATTGAGTTGACCGGCATAGCATTCAACCAGGGGAAGATTGCCATAGTTTTTGATGACCTCGATGCCGGGATGGTCGGGTTTAGCTTTCAAACGATTCTGGAGAATCAACAGGGTGCTATCAATGCCCTCATGAATATCTACAGGCTTCATTTCCGCTTCGTCGAGTCGCGAGAAGTTTCGCAGCGATAGGACAATCTGGCGGATGCGTTCGGTTCCGACTCTCATGGAACTCAGGATTTTGGGGAGGTCTTCCTTGAGGAAATCTAAGTCAATTTCGTCGATTTTGGCCAGAATTTGAGGGTGGGGTTGGGGGGTGTATTGTTCGTAGGTTTGTACGAGGTCGAGGAGATCGCGGGTATAGTCGCGGACGTGAGTGAGGTTGCCGTAGATGAAGTTAACGGGGTTATTGATTTCATGGGCGACGCCTGCAACCAGTTGACCTAAACTCGACATTTTTTCAGCTTGGATGAGTTGAGTTTGGGCGGTTTGGAAGTTGTTGAGGGCAATTTCTGCGGCTTCTTTGGCTTGTTGCAGGGCGCATTCGGCTTGTTTGCGATCGCTAATATCGAGTCCGGTACCAATAATGTAGGCGATCTTGCCGCGATCGTCGAATAAGGCAGTATTAGACCAGGCGAGTTGGTGCGTTTCTCCGGTTTTGGAGTCCCAGCAACTTTCGTATTCGTTGGGAAAGGGGGTTGTTTCGAGATTTTCAAACAGGCTTTGGAACTGTGCCTGGGTTGTGGGGTGCAAGCAAACCTCCCAGATATAACGCTCTTGGACTTCTGCAAAGCTCAGTTGCGTGAGTTGTTCGCAAGCGCGATTAAACCGCACAATTCGACCGCGAGTATCGAGAACCACCACTAAAGCTCCAGCAATCTCTAAAATGGCTGAAACAAAATTACGTTCGACTTCAACGGCTTCAATGAGGACGCGCAACTCAGCCGTCATTTTATTAAAGGTTGAGGCAAGCAACCCCAATTCGTGGTCTTGGGGAATGTGAACCTGTGCGTTTAAGTTCCCTTCGCGAATTTGCGTGGCGGCTGAGGTGAGTTGGCGCAACGGCAGGGCAATCTGTCGCGATAACAGCATACCAGCGGCGATCGCTAAACTGGTGAGAACCAGCAGAACAATCCCCATAATCCCAATCATCTGATAGATGGGTTCGTAAACCTCAGCCGTGGGTAGCTCCACTACCAGCGTCCAGCCCACGCTAGAAATGGTTGCAGAGGCTCCAAACACTGGAACATCAGCCAAGCCGGGATAAATATCCAGTTGCGGGTTGCGGAGATGTGCGACCAGCGGATGACCGGCTAAATCTATAATTTGAAAGGTTCTGGGATCGACGCCTTTACGAGCAATCAGGAAGTTACGCTCGTCCACAATATAGACATAGCCTGTTTGACCAACGCGGGCTTGGGACAAGATAAACCACAGGAAATTGAGGTTAATTTGAGCAAATAAAACGCCATCCACTCGATCTTGTTGGTCGCGGATCGGCACGGCTAAGATCGCAGTGGGTAGGCGAGTGACGGGATTGAATTCTACAGGTCCGCTGTAATCTTCTTGCTGCCTAAAGGCGCGGATAAATAGGGGTTCGTTGGCTAAATTGCTAATTGCTGCCGGTTCATAGGGAGAAACCATCGCCACAACGTTTCCCTCGCGATTGACAATCCCTACGGATTGGTAGGCATCATTGTGACGGCTTAAACCTTCGAGTAAGTTTTGTTGAATATCTGGAGGCAGGTTGCTTAAGCCGCGAACGCGGGCTAAATAAGCAAGTTTGCGCTGGAGATCGTCAATATAATTATTAATTTGCCCCGCCGCAACTTGCGATCGCTCTTGTTGCAGCAGTTGCGATTCCCGAAGTTGAGCTTGATACGCTAAATAGGTCAAAATTCCGCCAATCGGTAAAACACCCAACAGCACCAGCAGCACGAGAGCCAGACGAATTTGAGTGGCAATGGAAAGCAGTTGGCGTCGAAGGCGAGACAGGGGTGCGGGTTGCCCGGAATTGCGGTTCTTGTTCATGCGGATAGCGAGGAAGAGCAAGGTTTTAGGCGGCTTGCGTGCGGTTGGCGGCAGTTCCCAGAAGGTTAAGGGGTAATGTCTACTCTACCGGTGACAACGCGATCGCGGATTTCTTTAAATTCAGCCTCTTCTTCAGGAGTCAGCGCGCCGCGAAAGGGCGCAAAGTCATAAATTTTCTCCTTCAGACCGAATTTATAGAGTTTCCCTTCCCAGCGTCCTTGTTGCACGAGAGTCGCTGCGTTGAGTACCAAGGCGGGAATATCTTGCAGAACGCTAGTAATCATCCGATCCGGTGCCAGTTCGTAGAGGTCTTTTGTCCAGCCGATGACATAGACTCCCTCTTTTTGGGTAACAGCTTCAAGGGCGGCTATTCCCGCTTCATCTGCGTTAATGGCGAGCAAATCGACCCCCGAATCCACAAGTTTCATCGCTTCTTGGGTGGCTTTTTCCGTATCCGTCCAACTGCCTAGAAAAATAGTAGAGACTGCAATGTCGGGTTGACGAGCCTTAGCACCCCGTTCAAATAAAGCCGCTTCCTCTTGATAGATCGGATAATCTGCACCCACAATATAGCCAACCTTGTTGGTTTTCGTCTTCATTGCCGCCAGATACCCGGTTAAATAGCCGACTTCACCAGAACGAAAGCCAACCGCCCCCAAGTTTTGGTTGTTTCCCGCATAGGTGGAGACAACCGCAAATTTGGTCGTCGGAAAGTCTTTGGCAACGGTTTCGGCGGCGGCAATATACCCGCCACTATGGGCAATAATTAGGTCATAGCCTTGTTCGGCATAGCTGCGTAGGGCTTGGATGCTCTGTTCATCCCCATGTATGCCTTCTTGAAAGTCAATTTGCGCCCCGTATTGGCTTTCGATGAGTTTTAGGCCTTCATATCCGCCCTGACTCCAGCTTTTATCGGTATGGGAACCATCCAAAATCATCGCGACTTTCAGAGAGGTTGTTCCCACTGGAGTCGGGGGAGGAGTCGCCTGGGGGCTGCGGCAACTGACCGTTAAGGTGAGGGTGAGAAGGCTCAAAAGCAGGCTCGCGAACAGTTTTCTTCTCCGCATATCTGCCATTCGATAGATGATTTAGGTCACTGTTTAGGATGCCCTGGGATCGCGAACCGATAACACTACATCCGAAACCTTCACGTTACTTCGCGTTCAAGGGAGGATGTTCTAGGGGAACTCTATTTATAGATGTCCTAACTCCCATCCTTTTCTTCCCCAACTCCTAACTCCCAACTCCCAATTCCCACCCCCCATCCTCTTCTTCCCCAACTCCCAATTCCCTTTAATTGGAATTCTGTACGGCACCCTCTGGCATAATTGCCCCGGTAAGCTGTGCGCCTTCTAGGTTTGCACCTGTGATGTCAGCGTTACTTAAATCGGCGTTCTCTAAATTAGCGTTACTCAGATTTGCATTACTGAGATTTGCATTTCTTAAATACGCATTAGTTAAATTCGCACCGCTTAAATCGGCATTACTTAAATTAGCGGCAGATAATCCCGCTTGGCTTAAATTTGCGCCTTTCAAATCTGCACCGCTGAAATCGACGCTATCGAGAAATGCGCCCGTGAGATTGACATTCTCTAGTTTGGCGTTATTGAGTTTGGATTGGTTCAGTTTGACATTACTTAAATCTTGACCGCTAAATTCAGCATTGCTGAAATCGCAGTTGAGACATTCATTGGTTTCTGCTAACTGTTGCTGCGGATCGGCTTGGGTGGTTGGGGAAGGATTGCAGCCCCAAAGGGTGAAACTAAAAGCAAGGATTAACAGGGGAATTTGGGGTTTAACTTTCATAATGACGAGATTGAGCAATTTTCCAACTTAAAAGAACAACGGGAATTAAGCCGACTAGAACGATCGCCAGCGAAGGACCTGACGCCCGAATTAAACGTTCGTCGGCGGCGAGTTGATAGGCGCGAACGGCTAGGGTATCGAAATTGAACGGACGGATAATTAAGGTGGCGGGGAGTTCCTTCATCACATCGACAAAGACTAACATTCCCCCGGTGAGTAGCCCTCCCCACATCATGGGGGCGTGAACGCGGATCAGGGTTTCCGTGGGAGACGTGCCGAGCGATCGCGCTGCTTCATCCAAATTCGGTTTAATCTTGACTAAGCTGGCCTCCACCGTACTGAAGGAGACGGCCAGGAAGCGCACCAGATACGCAAACACTAGCGCCACAATGGTACCACTGAGTAATAAGCCGGTGGAAATCCCAAAAGTGGCTTGCATCCAGCGATCGATCGCGTTATCAACGCGCCCCACGGGGATGAGAATTCCCACCGCAATCACTGCGCCTGGAATCGCATAACCCATTGCGGAGATCCGAGTCGCCAAACGCATTCCTAGATTGGGTTGCAGGCGAACGCCGTAAGCCAGAATCACGGCTAAGACAACGCCGAGAATTGCGGTAACGGAAGCGAGGATAAAGCTATTGGTGGCAAATCCCCAAAATCGATTATCGATGGTTTGGTTCCAGTTGTTCAGGGTCATGTGGAGTAACACGCCACCGGGAAGCAGGAAGCCGAAAAAGATGGGGAGAACGCAAACCGCGATCGCGCATCCTTCCCTCACCCCCCGCAGTTGATAGCGCGAGAGGATGCGATAGCGGCTGGTGGATTGGTAATATTTGGCTTGACGGCGCGACCATTGTTCTAGCCAAATCAGGACAAAGATGAACAATAGCAGGATCGAGGCCAGTTGCGAGGCGGCGATCCGTTCTCCCATCCCAAACCACGTCCGATAGATCCCGGTGGTGAAGGTGGGGACGCCGAAATATTCCACGGTGCCAAAGTCGTTTAGGGCTTCCATTAGGGCCAGGGATAAGCCTGCTACGATGGCGGGACGCGCTAGGGGTAATGCCACCTTAAAGAAGCTTTTCCACGGGTTACAGCCCAAGCTGCGGCTAGCTTCTAGGGTACAAGTGGACTGTTCGAGAAAGGCGACGCGGGCCAAGAGGTAAACGTAGGGATAGAGGACGAGGGTTAGCATGGCGATCGCGCCTGGAAGCGATCGCACGTTGGGAAACCAGTATTCGCCGAATCTTAACCCCGTAAGGTTGCGAATGGCGGTTTGTACGGGCCCTCCGGCTTCTAAAAGGTCGGTGTAGGCGTAAGCCAGAACGTAGGCGGGGGCGGAAAGGGGCAGCAGTAAGGCCCATTCAAAGCATCTTTGTCCCCGGAATTGGCACAGAGTCACTAACCAGGCGGTTGCTGTCCCAATCAGGAAAACGCCTAACCCGACGCCCACGCTTAATCCCAGGGAGTTTCGCAGGTACAGGGGAAGGACGGTAGAGGCGAGGTGTTGCCAAATTTCTCCGGTATCGGCGAATAGGTTTGCACCCACGACTAAAACGGGGGTGGCGATCGCAATAGCAATGGCGATCGCGCCTAGCGTCCACCCACCAGGAAGCCAGCGAACCAGAGAAGCGGGAGATTTAAAGTTTGTAACTGGAGTCATTTTAGGGTGACAATTCCTCGTTGAGATTCGCTAAGTCTTCACGCTTGAGGGGTTCTGCTGCGATCGCGTATTTCGTACCGCCATCCAGGGTTGAAAATAGGCTGATGTAATATTGCACTTCCCCATCTTTGGACACTTCATAGATGCGTTCGCCGGTGCGATCGCCATCGGTTCGCCGAATGGTGAAACCTTGGGCTTCCAATGATTCCAGCAAGTTTCGCGCCACGGAGGTCGATCGCTGTTGAATTTGCCAGCATTGCCCCTCACACCCGGTTTGGGCCCCCGCAATATGCGGAAACTCTGTTAAGGGGTCTTCTGGAAGTTCTGCCACCTCTGGGGTAGGTTCCGGTTCGGGAGTTTGCACCACCTCTGGGGTGGGTTCCGGTTCCGGCGTCGGCGTGGGTTCGGGAGTTTGCACCACCTCTGGCGTCGGGGAAGGCGTGGGCGGTGGCGTTTCAAACAGTTCTGCCCCTAAAAACGGGTCAATCTCTGGGGGAGGCGTAGGTTGGGGAGGAGGAGGAGAAGGACGCCGAGGGGTGGGTGGCGGAGGCTGGACAACCGGGGTTGGGGGAGGGGTGACAACTGGAGAGGGGGGAGTTTGAACCGGGGGAGGGGTAGGCGTCGGCGTCGGGGAAGGGGATGGAGAGGGAGGCGGCGGCGAGGGCGACAGGGGGCGAACGGCGACGGGTTCTGGTTCAACTTCTACAACTTCTGGAGGCGGTTCGGGAAGCGGAATCAGCAAAAATCCCCCATGCAAAAGGATGGAGAAGTACAGCATGGGTCGAATCAGCATTCGCAGGGGGGCGGGCAGGTTTTTGGAGAAGGTCGGCTGATTCATCATAGGTCTTGGGTTAGTGCAAGACGGGGGTATTGACAGCAGACACCGAGGCGTTTGTGGGGAAAACGCGCACTTTGCGATCGCGAACCGATAGCAACACGCGAGTCCCTACGGCGAGGGGGGCGCTTGTGGGGGTACGGACGTTGAGATACTCTCCGGAGGCGGTTTGGATGCGATAGCGATGTTCGCGGCCTAGGAAAGTGCGATCGCGGATCGTGGCAACTCCGGTTTCATCGGCTTGCAGAATGATGGCTTCTTCGCGGATCATCAGGTCGGCCTGTTCGCCTTCTAGGGGGGAGGTTATGGGAAATTGGCCGAGTTCGGTTTCCCAAAATTGCCCCCGGCGATGGGCCCGGATAAAGTTGGCTTGGCTGACAAATTCGGCGACGAAGCGGGTGGCGGGTTCTGTGTAAATGGCTTCGGGGGAACCGAGTTGTTCTAATTTGCCTTGCTGCATGACGCCGACGCGATCGGAAATACACAAGGCTTCTTCTTGGTCGTGGGTGACGAAGATGGCGCTGGTTCCGCTATCTTTGAGGATGCGACGAATTTCTTCGCGCAGTTGCAACCGGACTTGCACGTCTAGGTTGCTGAGGGGTTCGTCGAGTAAAATCAGGGCGGGTTGAGGGGCTAATGCTCTAGCCAGGGCGACTCGCTGTTGCTGTCCGCCGGAGAGTTCGTGGGGGTAGCGTTTTTGCAAGCCTTCGAGGCGGACTAGGGCTAAGGCTTCTTGAATCCGTTTTTGGATGGAGTCTTTGGAGATGGATTTGCTTTGTTGCAAACCAAAGGCAATATTATCGCCGACGCTAAGGTGCGGAAATAGGGCATAATCTTGAAACACAATGCCGACATCGCGCTTTTCTGGGGGAACCCAAATACCGTTTCCCGCAACGGGTTGTCCTGCAATTTCAATGCTGCCTTGCTGAGGTTTTTCAAATCCGGCAACTAAGCGTAAAAGCGTGGTTTTGCCACATCCAGAAGGGCCCAGCAAGCTTAAAATCTCGCCTTGCTGCAAGCTTAAACTGACCTGCGCGATCGCGGGTGCGGCAGCCCGATTAAACTGCTTGGTGATGCTCTCTAACTGGACGATGACAGGTTCGCTCATTCCTCAAGGCTTTTGAAACTCTTTTGCAAAAAATGCAATCGCAAAATAAACTAACACAAATTCTTCTCAAAACATATTAATCCTTAGTGACGATTTGTTCAATTACAAGTCTCCCTATGAAAAAGGCTAGGTTACAACAGTCACCTAGCCGCATATCCCGTCCTATAAAAAGCTCATGGACGTGACAGAGAAACCCTCTAGATTCTCTGCCCTGTTGTTAAGAGGAGAACACCGAGTCCTACTATAACCCTATTGAAAACTATTTGCAACTATTCTCATCAAGAAAAATTTTCTGCGCCTTGCCAAGAAAAAAAGCGTCCCTGCACTCTAGCTGCTTTAAATGCCCTTCAGCTAGTAAAACAGTGCATGACGCTGCGGAAGATTGTAGACCCTTGCCGTGTTAGAGAGGAGAATCAACATGGCAACATTGAGTCTTACTATAATCTTATTGCGATAGTTTTGCAATACCCACTTTCAAATTCCCTTGTCTTAAACAGCCAGATAACGGCGCAAGAAGCCTTCTAGCGATTCCATCTTCATAGAATAGACGGATTCTAGGCGTTCCACTTCGGCAGGCGTACAGAAGTATTCATTCGCCAGCAGTACCCGCAACGTGCCTAAACTCTTTTGCAACTGGGGGTTAACCACCCCAAGTGCATTCCGCACCCCATCAAATGCGAGTAAGGGGGGATTGAGAATGAGAGGTTCGCGGTTAAACAGGCGACCAAAAATCCGGGGAATGTCTTCTCGTTGCAGAATATCGGGACCGCCAACCGCAAACACTTGATTGCGAGCGGCTTCAATCTCTACGGAGTCTACCGCAATTCGGGCTAAATCATCGGTACTGACAATTGATGTGCGATTTTGGGGATCGCCAATGAGTAAATAAACCCCCGTTTGTCGGAAGTTTTCGGCGAGGGGGAGTAAATTGGACGCAAAACCGGAAGGACGCAAGATCGTGTAGTTGAGTCCGCTTGCTTGCAAATAGCGTTCGACTTCGCGCTTGGCTTTGAAAACCAGAGAGTCTTCATAACCGCGATCGCACCCTAATACTGAAAGATAAACAAAATGCTCCACCCCTTCAGCTACAGCGCGATCGATTAACTCAATATTGGCGCGATATTGAATTTGGGCCGGATCTCGTTCGCTTCCATGCGTGCTGATAATATAGCGTACGCCCTCACAGGCTTTGGCAATATCGCGATCGCGCCTTAAATCGCCAATGACTAACTGCGCGCCGCGCTGTTCCAATTCCCCATAGCGAGAATTTAAACGGACAAATGCTTTGGTGGGACGATCGCGATCGCGCAACACTCGCACGATCCGCCGTCCTAAACTGCCAGTTGCTCCAGTCACTAGAAACATATTGGGCCATCGTTAAACGCTTTCCCTTTGATTCTAGAAACTCACCTCAAAATTCTACGACAACAGGCGTGTGATCGCTCGGTTTCGTCCATTGACGCGGCGTGACATCAATGGTGCAAGCGATCGCTTTCTCGTACAACGGATGGGATAGGAGATGATGATCGATCCGCCATCCCAAATTACGACGAAACGCCGCCGCCCGATAATCCCACCAGCTATACTGCTCGGCTTCTGCGTTAAACTTGCGGAAGGCATCGCCTAAGCCTAATGCTAATAGGTCTTTAAAGGCTTGGCGTTCAACCTCAGTGGTTCCGGTTACGGGTCGGTTGGGTTCGGTGGTAAAGTGAATATCGCGATCGTCGGGGGCGATATTATAATCTCCACAGATGCATAAATCGGGGTAATCCTTCAGCGTCCGTTGTAAGTATTCCCGCAGTAGCTTTAACCAATGGAGTTTGTAGAGATATTTTTCACTTCCATAATCTGCACCATTGGGAATATAAACGCTGATGACGCGCACGCCTGCGACTGTGGCGCTAATTAAGCGTTTTTGGACATCAAATTCGCCAACCGTCGCTTCCCCTAGTTGGGGTGTAAAGCCGACAGTCACTTCTTCTAGCGGTAAACGAGATAAGATCGCGACGCCATTGTAAGATTTTTGTCCGCAGACTGCCGGATGATAGCCCAGTTCGGTAAAGGGCGATCGCGGAAAATCGGCGTCAATGACTTTCGTTTCTTGCAAACACAAAACCTCAACCGGATTAGCTAATAGCCAATTCGTGACATGTTCTAAACGGGTGCGAACAGAGTTAACGTTCCAGGTGGCAATTTTCATCCAACGCGATCCAAATCCCTCAAACTCAATTAGAATACTCGATTGCGATCGCCTAAACTAGATTTAGTCTTTTGAACCCCCTGCCGCTATGAGTGCTGCTGCGCCAACGATTAAATTTCTTCAGCAACCGACAAGCCAAGCTTGGGTAGAACAAGCCTTAGCAAATCTCGATACGATTTTGCTGGATCATTCCCATTGCGAACGCAAAGCAGCCGGGGTAGCGCTGAACTTGATGTTTCGCTATCCGTCTAGTGCAGAATTAGTCAAAGCACTAACGGCGATCGCTAAAGAAGAACTCGAACATTTTGAGCAGGTTAATCACATTCTAGAACAACGGGGAATCCCCCTCAAAGCCTTACCCGCACCCCCCTACGGAGCCGGGTTAAGATCGCAAATTCGCCCCCAGGAACCCCATAGAATGCTCGATTCGTTGCTGGTATCGGGGTTAATCGAAGCGCGATCGCACGAACGCTTAGGTTTGCTCGCCGCTCATCTTGACGATGCTCAACTGGCCAAATTCTATCGCGGTTTAATGGCGTCTGAGGCGCGTCACTATGGCGCTTATTGGATACTGGCAACCACGTATTATCCTAAAGATGAGGTTAACGCTCGATTAGCAGAGTTAGCGCCCATTGAAAGCGAACTCCTCTCTAGCCTCCATCCTGAACCGAGAATTCATAGTTAGGGATAAGGCTTGTGATTTCCCCCCGGAGAACGAAGCGCTTCTATCTCTTAGGAATGAATCGCAACAGAGAATTACTCGCTAGGCTGAAGCTACAACCATAGCGATCGCCATTTGAGATGACGATCGAAATATCGCGACTGAGCGGACTGCTTTTTATAGAGTCCAGCAAAACCTCTAGCAGCCATGCTTTCTACACTTCAATGACACAAGCTCAGAGCAGTTTTTAGAAACTGTTTTCAGAAGGCTGTTGGATAAAAGCAGATAACAAAGACATTTAAGAGGAAACCTCATGGTATCGAATCATCAGACCCAGAAGAAGCGCGTCGCCATTTTAATTGAAAATGGAGTTGAAGACGCGGAATTTCAAATCCCCCATAAAGCCTTACAGTTAGCCGATGCTGAGATCGTCATCCTCGGCTCTCGCACCAACGAGACTTATAAAGGGAAACAGGGGAAAGTCTCAATTAAAGCCGACGCCACCACAACAGAAACCCTTCCCGATGCGTTTGACGCCGTAATTATTCCGGGGGGAATGGCTCCCGATACGATGCGAACCAATCCCAACACCGTTCGCTTTGTGAAAGAGGCTTTTAACCAAGGTAAACTGATTGCAGCCGTCTGTCATGGCCCGCAAGTTTTGATTGAAGCGGACTTGCTCAAGGATAAGAATGCAACCGGGTTTATCGCCATCCGCAAGGATATGATCAATGCAGGCGCTAACTATATTGATGAGCCGCTTGTGGTGGATGGGAATTTAATTACCTCGCGTCAACCCGGCGATTTGGCAATTTTCACCACTGCCATTTTAAGCCGTTTGGGATTGGGTGGAAAAGAAGCGGCCCTGCCGATGGAAAATGATGCTTCTGCGGAATGGTGGAAGCTTGCGGATGCTTGGGGTGGCTCGACAAAAGGGGAAATTGTCACCGCGCTGAATACGGCGCTAGGCGGTGAAAAATACTCCCACGAAGCCTTTGAACAGTATGCCCAAAAAATTAGCAATCCCCAAGCGCGATCGCTGTTTAATGAAATCGTAGCGGCGAAAGCCAAGCACATTCAACTGATTGAAACGCGTCTATCCGCTCTCAACGAGAAACCTTCCATTCCTACGGCGGCAGCAGAACCGTTTGCAAAACTCACCAGTTGGCTACAATCGACTAAAGATATTGATGTCTTGCGGCGATCGCTAGGCGATTTGCAAACCGGAATTGTGGATATCTTTAACCTCCGCAAGCAGTTTACCGATCCGGTGACGACGGCGCTGTTTACCCAGATTCAAACGAATTTAGAATCGTTTGAGCAGCATTTAGCGCAGTTAGTCCGTTCTTCTGTAAATATGGATCGGACTGCAAATCCGGTGGGTAAAACTACACCGAACCCAACGACAGGCGCAGTTGCAGGCTAATGACTAACGCTCGGAACTTGGTTTTCCAACCGATGGGGGACCAAGTTCTGAAATTTGATAGCCGCTGGGATAACTCCGCAGGTGGGAGTCTGTGAAGAAGTCGGGTTGCTGGCGAGGGGGGAGGAAACGAACCAGTTTGGCGCGAAGTTTGAGGAGTCTTTCTAAGCGCGATCGCTTTTGTGGCGATACTTCGGGAAAGCCGCAAGCCTCCAGCACAGCGTCATCGAGTAGGGTGTAGATTGAGGATTGAAGAGGCGATCGCAAGATTGCAGGAAACCAACTTAAGAATAGCTCGCAGGTGGCTTCCCCAATCCGGCGATTGGTGTCTGAGTAGCGGAAGTATTGAGCCTCATAATCCCGATTGTAGCGTTCTAGTTCTGGGGAGGTTTCCGGGATGTCTTGAATGTGCATCCGCTTTCCCACTTCTCGCCAGAAGTAAAAGGAGGCGAGACGCTCTGTTTCGCTCATCAAGCGCCAGCCAAAACGCGCATTCCAACGGATGGGTTCGTAGATGAAGGTAGAGAGAACGTAGAGAAAATCCTCGTTAGAGATTTTAAACCGTCCGTGAATGGCGTTCATTCGCTGCAAGGCTTGGGAACCGCGATCGCTCTCGTATCCCCATTTCGCGATTTCTGCCACAATTAATCCCGTATCGTCGTAGCGTTTTTGGGGACGGTGCTGAAATTCTCCGGTTTTGTCGAGCAAGGCGGAAATACTGGGGACGCAAAAGGTTCGCATTAGGGCCACTTCGAGCGATCGCTGCATCTCCCAGGGAAACTCATACCCGACCATAAACCGATAAATCTCATAATGGTCGTCTAGAGGGTCAAGTTGTTGTAGCCGTTGGAAATAGTCCTCTCGCCCGCGCATGGAATTTTCCCCGATTGCTAAACTAAGCCTAGGACTTCCATTGACTTTTCAACAACTTCGTCTGGGTCAAACGGTTTAGTCATATACAAATCTGCACCCACCTCTTGACCTTTTTGCTTATCGAACTCTTGTCCTTTTGCTGTAAGCATAATAATGTAAACATCAGCTATTTTTACATCATTCTTAACAGCCCGACACACTTCAAACCCATTCATCAGAGGCATCATGACATCGAGAAACACTAAATCTGGTTTTTCCGATTGAATGATTTCTAGTGCTTCTTGTCCGTTTTCGGCAATTAACAGCTCAACACCTTCATCTTCAAGTTCTTCTAGGGTTTGCTCTAGTAAAAGGCGGATGTGCGGTTCGTCATCTACAATTAAGATTTTTTTGTCCATAGACTTGCTCGCTCTTTTAGTAGATTACTTCAAAAATCTCTACTTTTGTTTTTTTGCCCTTAACTTTAACAAATCCAACTTCTTTAAAATCAAATAGCTCTTGGGTGAGATCGTAAATGCTGCGGCTGACGAGAATTTGTCCCCCTTGAGCAATGGACTGCAAGCGAGAGGCTACATTGACTTGATCGCCGATTGCAGTATAATCCATGTGTTGGGGAGAGCCGATGTTACCGACAATCACCTCTCCGGAACTAATCCCAATTCCAGTAATAAAGTTTTCGCGAATCCAATCTCCTGGAAAGTTTCTGAGGCGTTGTTGCATGGCGATCGCAGTTTCAATGGCTTTTCGTTCGCTATCAACGAGTTTATTGGGTGCGCCAAACATCGAAACAATCATATCGCCCACAAATTTATTCACCGTTCCTTCATGGGTGAAAATCACATCTACCATTTGGGAGAAATATTCGTTTAAGTAAGCAACAATTTCTTCAGGGACTAATTCTTCGCACTTCGTCGTAAAGTTCCGAATATCCGAAAATAAAACAGCAATATTGCGCTTGCCCGTTTCTAGGGCAATTTCACTTTGAGATTCAATAATTGCCTTGACAATTTGCGGCGCTAAGTAACGTTCTAACTTACTTTTAATTCTTTCTTCCTTCAGTTTGTATTCATGTAAAAGCGCGTTTTCAATTGCAGAAGCAGCTTGAGAGGCAAGGGCAGTAACGAGCTTTAAATCGGCAGCACTATACTGAATTGGATCGGCATGGCTAATATTAATCGTGCCTAAAACTCGCGACTTAGTTTTCATCGGCGCGCAAATTAAGGAATGAACCGGATGAGGTCCTGGAAGAAAGCGGGAATCGTACTGTACTCCGTTCACAACTTCAGCATTTTCGCTTAATAAAACATTTCCAGCAATGCCCTCGCCTAGCTTCATCAGCATTTTAGAGGGAGAATCAATCCCGAATGCGGCAATAATTTGTAAAGACTGGCTTTCTTCATTAAATAGCATTAAAGAGCCACTAGTAGCAGCAATTAGGCGTCTGGCTTCATCTAAAACCAAATTAGCAATGGCTTGAACGTCCAAGCAGGTGCTAATTTTGCCAGAGATTTCGTATAATAAGTTAATTTCTTTGTATCGTTCTAAGGTTTCATTCGCCAACGTTTTTTTCTCTAATTCCTGTTTGGCGAGATAGCTAAGTAAAGAGGCGATCGCAGCCGCTTTTTCATCGCCGCCAGCCCATCCCAAAACCCTGCCTGCTACCTGAATAGGATACTCAGGCTGAGAAAGTTCTAGCGGCGTGCCCCAGATCCATTGCCGATCCTCATCTTGAATCGTAATCGAAACCCCTAACGAGAGGATCGTGTCCTGAAGTAAAACATGCACTTCCTTTTTCTGAACTAGCCGTTTAAGACTCAGAGACTTCATGGTTTTTGGGATCTGCTCGCAGGATAAAAAAGACGTTCTCAAGACCTTTCTCAAAGCGGAGGGTTTTCACCCAATCTTGTTGCATGGACAACTCAGAACTGGCAATAATTAAATCGGGTCGTATCGTTCGGGCTTTTTGAATGCACTCTTCCCCGTTGTAGGCTTCGGTGACAATATAACCTTTCGCTTGCAGCACCTGAGCTAACGTCTTAGCGGTTGAGATATTTTCATCAACCACGAGTACCCGTTTTTTCGAGGTTCCTTGACTGAGCAAGGATTGAATCTCGCGCAGGAGTTTTTCAGAATCGATTGGTTTTGTCAGATAGCAGTCAACCCCGACTCGCGAACCGCGCTCTTGATCGTCATCAATCGAGAGCATGATAATGGGGATCGCCATCAGGTGCGGATCGTTTTTCAGAACCGCCGCCACATCAAAACCGCTCATTTCTGGCATTCTCACATCCAGAATTACCAAATCCGGACGATACTGCTTAACATGGGCGATCGCTTCTCGGCCATCTCTGGCTTGGCGAACGTCATAATCATGAGCATCCAACTCTTGGCGCAACAGTTCGCGAATGCTGGGATCGTCATCCACCACTAAAATACTTTTGTGTTGAGAACCGACAGCCGTTTGCTGAGTGGCGGCGTGGGCTTGCAATTGCAGCAAAAGCGCCTCAATATCAAATTGATCGGCATCGTGGATGGGGGTGGGTAAGGGTAGGGTAAAGGAAAAACAACTGCCTTTGCCCAATTCGCTTTCTACCCAAATCTCGCCGCCGTGATGTTCCACAATTTCGCGACAGATGGGCAACCCTAACCCAGTTCCCTTGGGTTTGTCGGTGAGGGTATCGCCCACTTGCTTAAACTTTTCAAAGACTTTAGCACGATCTTCAAAGGCAATGCCGGTTCCGGTATCGATGACGCTAACTACCAGATGGCGATCGCGCAATTGCGCCCGACAGGTGACAGAACCGACGGTGGTAAACTTCACGGCATTGGAGATTAAATTAATCATCACCTGAATTAAGCGGTCGCGATCGCCCACCACTTCCGGCAAATTGTCCTCAATCTCGCGTATCCGTTGCAGATGTGCATGGGCAAACAATCCCGCCGTCGCTGCGATCGCCCGATCGATCGCCTCCTCGATCGACAGGGGTTGCATATTCCACTCCAGTTTCCCGGCTTCCATCTTGGCGATATCGAGGACATCATTAATCAACGCCGTTAAGCGATCGCCCTCAGAAATAATAATGTCAATATTCGCCCCGACTTGATGAATGGCGCGTTGAGTCTTCTTATCCTCCCCTTGCACCGCCGGAAAGACCACCTCTTCTAGCTTCTTCTTAATAATTTTGGCAAAGCCCAAAACCGAAGTCAGGGGCGTTCGCAACTCGTGAGAAACCGTGGAAATAAAATCGGTTTTCATCCGATCCACTTCCTTATCAACCGTAATGTCGCGAAACACAATCACCGATCCAATACAAATTTCGCGTTCTGGATCGCGAGAGTGGGGGCGGACAATTCCCGTTGCCACTGCTTTTCCCATACGCTGATTGGGGAGTTCAATCTCTGCGGTAAAAACAGACTTCGGCTGTTCCTGGGTTTTGGCAATCAGATCGATCGCCTCGCGGTTAAAGAACTCGCTGCAATTTTGTCCGGTTAAATCCGTTTCCCCAAAATCGAACAGTTCAAATAAAGCCGGGTTGGTGCGCGTAATTTGCCCGCGACGATCGGCAACTAATAACCCATCGGCAATGTTATCAATAATCGAGCTTAAGTTCGCTAAAGTATCCTGTAACTGGGCCGTGGCGGCTTCCACCCGTTGTTCTAACGTCCGATTCGATTCTGCAAGTTGTTCGTTACTTTGTTGCAGTTGCGCGGTCATTTGGTTAAAGGTACGCGCCAAAAAGCCAATTTCATCTTCGCTTTGAATTGGGGCTTTGGCATTGAGATCGCCGTTGGCGACTTGCATCGCTGTTTGGGCGATCGCCAGTACGGGTTGGCTAATTCGTCGAGACAGCAAGTAGACGGCGACTAACAGCAACGCCGCCGAACTCAACCCCATTTGCCAAATATCGCGTGCGAGTTGGTTGGCGGGGGCAAAGGCTTCTTGTTGGCTCATTTCTGCCACCAAAGCCAGGTTGTGGCGCGTCAGCCAACGATAGACGCCGATGACGGGTTCGCCTGCATAATTTTTAGACCGCCCTGAAGCATTTTCTCTGGCGATCGCCGCTTGAATGCCGGGGCTGGTGACGCCTTGGGAAAAATCGCCATCGCGATTGTCTTCGCGAGAAATAAAGATCGTTCTGCCTGCGGATCGCCCGACTAAGTAGGTTTCTCCGCTTTTGCCTAAGCCACTGCGCTGGCGGATCAACTCGTCGATGCTGCGAAGATCGAGGTTAATGGCGATCGCGCCCATTCGCACGCCATTCTCATCTAAAATAGGCGTCGCAAAAGCAATCTCAGCTTTTCCCGTTTGCGGCGAGGTGTAAAAATTGGGTACCACCGCCTCGGCCCCTTCCCGGTTGAAGAAGGTTGTAGGATCGCCGAGGGGTCGAAATTTGCCCTCAATGGCTGGATTAGCAGAAGAGAACAACACAAACCCGCCGTTAGTGGTCACTAAAATGCTTTTCAGGGTGGGTTTAACGGCAATAATATTGCTGACGGATGCTTGCAGGCGATTGTAAGCTTGTTGAGATTCCCAAGAATAGGCATTCAGGCAGCGCACTAGTTCTGGCGTCCCCCAGGTGAACTGTTCTAAACACGATCGCGCGATCGCATCGACAGGGCTATTACCGAGACAGGCTAGGGCAACTTGAGGCGATCCGGCATTCTCTATGCAGGCGCTGAGACGCTGTTGGCCTTCAGCATTGCTTTGCTGGCTTAACAGCGTGGCGATGGGTTCGCGAATTTCCGGTAACTGGCTGATTAACAGAACATCCTGGCGCTGATTTTGTACCCATTCATCCAGTTGATACTCTTTGAGGGAGGTGGCGACTTCCAACCGATCGAGAACCGATCTTTCTAAAGCATCTCTTGCCCGCACGTAGGCAGCCACCGCTACTAAACTGACTGTAATCACCGCGAGTAGCGAGAAATAACTCGCTAATTGAGCCAGTAGACTTTTTTTCCAAAAACTCATCGGAAACCTCCAAGAAACCCCGTCTTTAGCAGCGGGGAGGGTAGCGACAAGGCAAGAAGATTATTGCCAGTTGGCAAATAGGGTTTTAATTTCGGCGATGGTGCGATCGGCGGCGGCTTCGGGAGTCGCTTTTTGATTGACAATTTCTAAAAGGGCTTTTGCCCACAGATTTTGCGAAATCACTTGGCTATAGGCGGGATGGTACACCGGGTAAGAGGCGCGAGTCGGTTGGTTAATAATTTCAGTCGCGGCCGTTAGGTGCGGATCGTTCGGGTTATTCCAAAATTCGTTTTCGAGTAGGTCGATCATGACGGGGAGAAATCGCCCTTTATTACCCACAACTAAAAGTTGATTGAGATTTTCAGGTTGTAGTAAATAAGATAGAAAGCTAAATGCCGCTTCTTGGTGGGGGGAAGCGGCAAAAACAACGGCTTGTTTAATACTTAAAATAGAAGGTAAAGGACGACCATCGGGTTTGAGGGGCCAGTGGGTCGTTGCAATTTTATTAAAGTAGAGATCGTTGGATTTTTGATTATAAGGGTTGGGGGGATGCTGTTGAGTGAGGGGAATTGATAGCGTACTATTGGCTGTCATTACAATGTCGCTATCTAGAAAACTGATATTATTGCTGGAATCTCGCCATTCAGTTGCCTCTGGGGGCACGTAACCCTGTTGATAAAAGCGGGCGTATTGTTCTAGGGCGGCGATAATTCCGGAACGGACTTCGGGACGATCGATTAAAAGTTGTCCGTTTTCATCTAATAAACGGGCGTTATAGGCTTCTAAAAATTGTTCAAAGCCCCAGGATGTATCGGTGCCCAAGGCAGACATGCACAGACCAACGCCGTACATTTTCGGTTCTCCTAGGGCGAGGAGGTTTTGTTGCGATCGCTCCCAGTAATTCCAGAAGGCGTTCCAGTCGGAGGGTAGCTCGTTTGCCGTTAAATTGGCGCGTTCTAGGGCGTCTTTCCAGTAGTGGATGTAAACGGTGGATTCCCCTAGGGGGACGGCGTAATAACTCCGTTTCTGCGTGGTTTTATTTTGATAGGAAACGGCTTCTAGGGAGATGGGGGCAAATTGGGATTTAAGCGGGGCTAAGATGGGGGTTACGTCTGCGAGTTGATTGTTCCAAGCCAGTTTAGGAAATAGGTTAGTATCTCCGTCCGGGCTAAAGACAATATCTGGAGGTCTGCCAATGTCTAGGGCTTTTTGAGTTTCTTCAATCAGAATATTACTGGGAAGTAGGGTTAAGTGCGCTTTTAATCCGGTGGCTTGTTCCCATTGGGAAACGAGTTGGGAGATCATTTCGTTTTCTTCGGGAAGAAATCCTTGAGACCACCAAATTTGAAATTCTGAGGTTTGCGCCGATGCTGAGTTAACTCCAACGGAGTTGATAGAGAAGTTTTGGGTGCAGGTAATTAGCCCAAAGACGCAAAGCGCGATCGCCACTAACTTAAACAGAGATTTCGGCATTTTGTAGGAGACTCCAATCTGAAGACGGTCAATCCGTGAAACTGCGGATTAAGCCATTGAGTTGAGCAGAGATAGGGCGTTGAAAGGCGCGTAATTTTCTCTCATTTTAGCTTTTCTAATGGCAAATTTTGTAAAGAGAATTAAAGATTTCTCTAACAGCCAGAAATACAGAGGAGGGCTGATTTCCGCTTGGTACTGCATTGCCATGACTTTGTAGCCTTTTGCTAAAGCATAAAGATACTTTGAAGATAGGCGATTTTGGGCGCTCAGTTGCGCGGTCGCTTTTTCTAAGACGCGACAAAAACTTAGCACCAAACAAGTTTTATTGGCGGTTGAAACCGTAACATTGCCGTATCTTCGGTAAATGGCGACATCGCCAGCTTGATAGCGAAATTTAGCTCCTTGAATGGCTAAACGCAGGAGTAAATCTCGGTCTTGTCCGGCTTTGAGTTCTTCATCCCAGCCCCCGATATTTTCAAGAATGCTTTTGCGGAAGAGGTAGGCGCTAGGGGGAAAGCAACCGTACATGATTAAGGCTTTAAGAATGTTGTCAGGTTGCCCAACTAAACCCGGTAAGATCATAGGTTCTCGTCGAATATGTCCGTTGGGGAGATGATGCTGATATTGGATGTCGCCATAGACAATATCAGTCCGGGTTGCTTCTAAATGTTGCACCTGTTGAGCAATTTTGTCGGGAAGCAAGAAGTCATCGGCATCTAGATATTGAATATAGTCTCCTTTGGCTAGCTCTAAACCGCGATTCCTCGCTGCATTTCCGCCTCGATTTTCTCCGGTTTCCCAAGTAATTTGTCCGTAATATCGCTGAATGACCTCAAGGCTGTTATCCGTAGAACCATCATCGATTACAATAATTTCTCGGTGAGGATAGGTTTGGCTCAAGCAACTTTCAATTGCTTCTTCTATCCATTGAGCTGCGTTAAAACAGGGAATAATAATGGAAACGAGCGTGCGTTGAGCGTGCAGCATTCGATCGCTTTCTCCTGTAGATGCAATGTCAGTTTGACTTTAGGTTTAATACAAGCTGAGACAATCGGTTTCTTGCAATGGGATTTGCACCCAGTTACTCCGGTTTAAGTAATACTTCCGCATTATCTTGAGGGCGATATCCAAGCAATTCCTGAGCATTACCTATATCCCAAAATCTCCGGGTATTCCCGGAAATTCCGTAGAAGATTTGGAATCCTAAATTTTTGACTTCGAGCGATCGCGCTACCAATTGCGCCAAATCGCGGGGACTGCACCACGTCCGCAGAATGCGATCCTCTGAATTTCTAGCTTGAGGAGTTTCAGTGAATGTACCTATTCTAAGGCAAATTACGGATACTTCATAGCGATCGCAATAAAATTGCCCTAAAGCCTCGCCGAACGCTTTACCAACGCCATACAGAGAATCGGGGCGCACAGGTAAATCTGGAGTAATCGGGCTTTCTCCTAGGACTTCGCGCCATCCAGACACATGATTCGTGCTGGCATAAATAATCTTGCGGACATTGGCTTGGCGGGCTGCCTCAAAAACGTTATAGGTTCCGCCAATACCGCTCGTATAAACATCGTTCCAGGCTTGATCGACATGGGGATTAGCGGCTAAATGGATGACTGCATCAACGCCTGCCATCACCGCAGAAACGGCTGAAAAATCTGTAACATCGATTACATGGGAGTCTTCCACATCGGGTAACGGTTGCCGATCGATACAGCGAAATTTGTAGGAGTCATCCAAGTGTTGTTGCAGAGAACGCCCAATCACACCGGATGCACCTGTGAGGAGAATTGTTTTCATTTGTTGTGTTTGCGTGCGAACCCCTCTAGAAAGCGGGGTTCTAATGCCGATGCCAGCTAACCAAAGAGTAGAATCCAGATCGGCAAGGTAAATAACAAACCAATCGTACCGAGGGCTAGAGAAGTGACCGTTAAGTCGCGGTCGAGGTTGTACGCTTCCGCAATCACTAGGGTAGCAAAGGCGGGAGGCATTGCCATCTGAAGCACTAAAATCAGATGAGGCGGGCCGCTAATGCCAAAAAACGTTAAGCCAACACCCACAACTAAGGGAACCAATAACATTTTAATTCCTAGGGCGATTAGAGTCTGCTTGAGGTTTCCGAGCGATCGCAGTTGGCTGAGTTTCATCCCAATTAAGACTAGCGCCAAACTAATCACAGCCCAGGCGATCGCATTTAAGCTAGATTCTGCCCAAGCGGGTAAAGCTACTGGACGAAAAGCCAAACCGACGACCATACTCCACAGGGCCGGATTTTGGATTAAAGCTTGTAGCGTGCCTCGAATGGCGCTATATTGCTGCCGACCCAAGTTTTCACCTAAACGGGCAGCCAGGGCAACTCCTAAGCCATACGCGCCAATGGTGGTACCGAGTAAATCGTACAGCAGCGCCCAACTAAAATACTCTGGGCCAATTAAGGACAAAATGGTGGGATAGCCGATGTAACCTGTATTTCCCACCATCACGGCTAACAAAAAGCTGCCTTGGGTGGGTTCGCGCCAATAAGGGTCTGAGGGTTCGGTGCGTTCCCCTTTTAAGCCGAAACCAATCCACATCCAAGCGAGTCCTGCACCGAGTAAGATCGCGATCCAGGCGGTAATGGGGGCGATCGCAATCCAACCCGATAGATCGGTACGCCGCAAAAAGGCCACAATACTAATGGGGACGCCAATCCAAAATAAAAATTTTCCGAGTCGGTTAGAGTAAACTTTCGGGAGTTTTTTACCGAACAACCATCCCAAGGCCGTCCAGCCAATTAGGGGAACGTAAAGTTGGAAGAGGGAATACACTAAATCGGGCATAGGGAAAAAAACTCGCAATACCAGCTATAGCAATCTTGGTGGCTAAGAGCGGTACAGTAAGAAAACTAAGCTTGAAGTTTTCTCAGTTCTCGATTAGCCTGTGCAGTTATACTACAAAGATTTTTTGATTCGAGATTGGATGGATGGCGATCGCGATGCAGCAGCCGAGGTCATTAGTTCTGTTCTAGCGGAGTATGGTTTAGCCTGGGACCCCACAGGGGCGGATCGCGATGTGTTGGAGGTTGAAGCCGCCTATTGGGAGAAAGGAGGCGAGTTTTGGGTAGTGGAGTGCCAGGGAAAGCTGGTAGGAACGGCCGCCTATTATCCGGTAGAACGCGGGGAAGGGGCGGTAGAAGTGCGTAAGATGTACCTGTTACCGGAAGCGCGAGGGCAAGGTTTGGGGCGGTTTTTACTGCAAGCGCTAGAAAAAGCGATTCGCGAAGCGATCCCTTCGGGAAGCGCCTCTCGGCAATTTCAACAAATTTATGTGGAAACTGCAAGCGTTCTCAAAGAGGCGGTGCAACTTTACGAACGTTCTGGCTATCAACCCACAACAGGGGTAGAAACCTCTCGGTGCGATCGCATCTATATTAAAGTGCTGAGTGCTGAGTGCTGAGTGCTGAGTGGGGAAAGGAGTGCAAAGTTCCGAGTTCCGAGTTCCGAGTGGGAAGAGGGTGGGGGGATTTCTGAGTGCTGAGTGTAAAGTGCTGAGTGCTGAGTGGGGAAGAGGGTGGGGAGATGGGAAGGTGGGGGGATTTCTGAGTGCTGAGTTTTGAGTGCTGTTGCGCGGTTCTTCGTTGTGCTGAGGAAGTTTAAGAGGGCTGTTGCGTGGTTCTTGGGGCGTAGTGGTGTGTTGAGTGGGCAGTTTGTGTGAAGATGAGAGTGACTAATAGGTTTATCTCTACAAACCTTTGTGTGAATAGGCTCCAAACTCTTTTCCAAGTCTGAAAACTTTTGTCTAATGATCGATTTTCGCAACACTAACACGGTTTGGGCTTCAATCTTAGCTGAGACGCTACATCGCTTAGGGCTACAAACTGCTATTATCTGTCCCGGATCGCGTTCAACTGCGCTAACCGTTGCGTTTGCTCAACATCGAGAGATTGAGACAATCTCTATTTTAGATGAGCGTTCTGCTGCATTTTTTGCCTTGGGAGTTGCCAAGCGCACCGGGTTGCCTGTCGTGCTAGTCTGTACGTCGGGAACGGCTGGCGCTAACTTTTATCCGGCTGTTATTGAAGCGAAGGAAAGCCGAATTCCTCTCTTGATTTTAACGGCCGATCGTCCGCCGGAGATGCGGGAATGTCATTCTGGGCAGACGATCGATCAGGTGAAACTGTATGGAACCTATCCTAACTGGCAAGTTGAGTTAGCGGTTCCTGCATTGGAGATGGGGATGTTGGGATATCTGCGTCAGACGGTGATGCAAGCTTGGGAGCGATCGCGCTTTCCAACTCCTGGCCCAGTGCATCTTAACCTACCGTTTCGCGATCCGCTAGCCCCGATTCCCCAAGCGGAGGCGATCGCGCTAGAGGCGGAGTTTCCCACGGATTTATTCTTTTCTGGGGTTAAAAATTCAGCAGTTCAAACCTCTATTCCCCACATTCCCTTAGCTGAGTGGCAAAGTTGCCCCAATGGGTTAATTATTGCAGGGACGGCACAACCGGGCGATCCTGAAACTTACTGTAGGGCGATCGCGCATTTAGCTCAAGCCTTGGGCTGGCCGGTTTTAGCTGATGGACTTTCCCCCATTCGCAACTATGCCCACCTCAACCCCAATCTAATCGCGACCTACGATATCCTGTTAAGGAACGCAAATCTAGCCGATGCGTTAATTCCCGATCGGATCGTGCAAATTGGCGAACTTCCCACCAGCAAAGAGTTGCGGAACTGGCTAACGCGCTTTGAGGTTCCGGTAGAGATTATTGAACCCTCCCCTCACAATGTCGATCCGCTACATCGCCTGAGCATTCATCACCGTTTTGGGGTAGAAAGCCTGCTAGAGTTAGATTTTCCCGTGAGTGTAAAAAGCGAGTATTGTCAGCGCTGGCAAAAGTGCGATCGCCACATTCAACAAACCCTCAACCCAGAACTCAGCAACCTAGATAATCTCTTTGAAGGTAAAGTCGCCTGGTTGCTTCCCCAAATCCTACCCCAATCCACCCCCATCTTCATCGCCAATAGTATGCCCGTCCGCGATGTAGAATTTTTCTGGATGCCCAACTCTTCAAAAATTCAACCCTTTTTCAATCGCGGCGCAAACGGCATTGATGGCACCCTATCCACCGCTTTAGGCATCGCCCACAATCATCAAAGTAGCATCATGTTAACGGGAGATTTAGCCCTATTACACGACACCAACGGCTTCCTCTTCCAAAACAAACTGATCGGACATCTCACCATTATCCTGATTAACAATCACGGCGGCGGTATTTTTGAAAACCTCCCCATTTCCCAATTCAATCCCCCTTTTGAAGAATTCTTCGCCACTCCCCAAAAGGTCAACTTCACTCAACTCTGTGCTGCCTATAATATCAACTACGAGTTAATCCAATCTTGGCAACAACTCCACCAGCGCTTGCACGTCTTACCCAAGCACGGAATTCGCCTCTTAGAAATTCCCACCAACCGCAAAGCCGACGCCAAATGGCGACAAGAGATTTTAGGCAATTTAGCCAACAAACTCAGGCTTTAACTTGCTAATCTCTAGCATCTTCTAATTTTTGCATTAATTCGTGAATAGACAGCACTTGAATTGAGTTAGCAGGAAATTTAGCATCGCGGGTAACAATTGCATCTAAACCTTGAGCCAAAGCACAAGAAACCTGCAACGCATCTTCAAAATCTGGTGTAGTAGAGGTTAGAGCCAACTCTAATACAGTTCGATCTATTGGACAAACCTCTAAAGAGGATAATATAAATACTACTGACTGTCTTGCCCGTTCGAGGCTTTGAGTATGTCGTCTGGCAATATAAAAAATATCTGTTAACGTTGTTGCAGTTACATAACCTTTTATTTGGCTAGAATTGATAGCCTGAAATAATAATTTTGCCTCCTGTAAAAATAGTTCTCGTTCTAGCAGAAAGTCCAAGATAATGTTTGTGTCAACCAAGACTTTCATTTTAAGAACTTCTCTACTAAACGTTCTTCTAGCATTGCTTGAACTTCCGTATCGGTGGGAGCAGGTTTATCGGTTTTTAAAAATCCCTGCATCCGACCAATCAAATCTAACTGTTTTTCTGGTAATTCTTCTAAGTTTTTTTGTTCCGATGAATCCGGTTTATAGTTAAGGTCGTTCTGGAGCGATTCGATAATATAATTAACTAAATCGAGTCGATCGCTCACCGATAGCTTAAAAGCTTGTTCTTTCAATTCTTGGAGAGACATATAATATTATCCTAACTCCGGCTAACTAAGGGTATTTTAATAAACGTAGCTTTGCTTCAGGATGAAATATATACTTTATTACTCAAGCAGTCGCCTCACTTGCGCTAAAGCTTCATCCCCTGGAATAACTTCTACTAAAACCTCTCGGATTTCATCGCGTCGTTTCTTCGCCTCAGTTGTCCAAGCAGCCTGAATTGTCAGGTCAGTATCAAATTCTAAACTTTCTACTAGCTTTTCAGCCAAAATCGCTCTTGATGCGCTAGGCAGGGATAGAAGTTCTTCTGTCAGTTGTGCAATCGATCGCATAGATTCTCACTGACTGCTAAATGTTGCTAATAGTCTAGCAAATATGGCTATTTGCGCGGTAGGCAATCCTAGAGATTACTAAAAAATAACTTTTCGACAGCCGGGTAGAAGCAGATTATTTAATTTTATTCATAAGGTACTCTTTGGCTAGGTTACGAATAAAAATATGTGCTTCATCAATTGTCATCGAGGGTGGTTTAATCTCTACTGGTTTAAATCCATGACGAGAATTAATACCAGATAATGAATAGTTGTTTGCAGTTTTTTTAAACCTTTTTTCTTCATCTGTAAACTTTTTGCCTTTCTTTATTGTTTCAAATATTTTAAAATATGTCGCCCAGTCTTTCCCCATTTCAAAATACTTTAGTATTCGCCATACTCCTTCGTCTTCGGTGGCTTTGTGAATTAATTTTAGACGATCATCCATCTCTGAGGTGAGTTGAGCTTGAATTATTTCTTCAGGTATATCAGGTTTCCCTAGCATTTTCATGCTCTTCAAATTATTACAATATGGCATTAAACTTCCATTATGGCGTAATTCAGCTATTTCCACTTTACGGAAATTGTCATCAAATAGTAAGAATGCACCATTAACTAGAGAAATCAACTCATACCCAATCTGCCACACTATTTTTGCTTCACGCTCTTCTTGTGAGGTGTAATCGTCAATATTGGGCCATTCCCCCAATCTAATATTGTTACAGTCCTTCGTTTGATGATCTTCTTCTAAGGGGCAATTAATCAATTCAATATTGCTACAGTACACCGTTTTAAAGCTAGCGCTAAGTGCTGGAGAATCAATATAGGGATCATCATTTTCATAACAATGAAAATATATACTAGGGATATCATCCCAACTGCAACCAAACGCTGTAGCAATAGGTCTTGAACCGTTGTTTGTTAAGCGAAATTCCCAATTATTATTTATATACCCAAAAGCGTTTATATACATTTTAAAGGCAGTGTTTTTCAATAGTATTGACTACCATTCTATAAATAAACACTGCTCCAGTCAATCACTACTCTTGCTACAAGGAAAAAGCTTTATAAATATTTTCACCGATCGCCTTTGCTAATAATACGGGGACGGCGTTACCAATTTGGCGATATTTAGAAGTGATGGAACCGTGAAAAATCCAATCTTGGGGAAAGGTTTGGATGGCTTGACATTCTCGGATGCTGAGGGGGCGTAGGGCTTCCGGGTGACACATATCGGTAGCTTTTTGGTGGGGGCTGGTGGTGATGGTGGGTGCGGGTTCATCCCAGGCTAACCGACGATAGAAGCCGACTTTACCGCCGCCTGAATGGTAGGCCCCACCCATTGCGGCGGGTTGTAATTCCGGGGGGAGGTTGCGCCAATTTTGTCCGGCTTTCAAGAGACGCAGATATTGCAAGCGGCTTTCAGAATAAGGGACATATTCTGGCGCATCTTCTTGCAAATTAGCTAGGGCATCTTTTAGGGTTCTCCATTGGGGTAAACCTTGCAAACCTTCTCGATGATGCGTGGGTTGGGGAAGCGTTACGGCCTCGCCTTCCCTAGAACCGATAAAAATGACGCGTTGGCGAACTTGGGGAACGCCATAATCTGCGGCATTCAGCAGACCATAATTAATTTGATACCCAATGCGGCGCATTTCGGCGAGAACCACTTGCAAGGCCGAACCTGCTTTTTCATCGGGTTCTAGGGGGGCAAACCCGGTTCCGCGTTGGTTGTGGCTTCTGTGGCGGATGGGGGCAGAAAGCAGACCCCGGACATTTTCCATAATAAAAAAGCGGGGTTGAATAGCCTCAATTAAGCGAATGAAGTCCATAAATAGGCTACCTCGCGGATCGCCGACTGAACCGCGTTTTCCTGCTGTGCTGAAGGGTTGACAAGGGGGATCGCCCGTTACTAGGTCTACTTCTCCCGGATGGAGGGGTCTACTGAGGTTGAGGACTCGTCCGCCTTCTGCGAGGAGGGTGACGGCGTCTACTTGGCGAATGTCTCTGGGAATGGCGCTTTCGGTGAGGTGGGGACGGTTAAGCGCGATGGTTTTAACGGCGTCGGGTTCGTTTTCCACCAGGCTAACGGTCTGAAAGCCAGCTTGTTCTAGCCCTAAGTCTAAGCCAAAGGCACCAGCAAATAATCCAATACTTAGGGGAGGCGATCGCATCTCATCAATAACTCAGTCTGGCTGCGGGGTAAAATGCCTAGGGCATTTAAATAACCTACCCTCTATGCAAGCGAACTGGCAAACGGTCAAAACTTACGAAGATATCCTGTATCACAAATGGGATGGGATGGCGAAAATTACCATTAACCGCCCGCACAAGCGGAATGCGTTTCGCCCGAAAACGGTGTTTGAACTTTACGAGGCGTTTTGCGATGCGCGGGAAGATTCTAACATTGGGGTGGTGCTGTTTACGGGGGCGGGGCCGCATACGGATGGCAAGTATGCGTTTTGTTCTGGGGGCGATCAGAGCGTTCGGGGCGAGGCGGGATATATTGATGAGGCTGGGGTTCCTCGTTTAAATGTGTTGGACTTGCAGCGGTTGATCCGGTCGATGCCGAAAGTGGTCATTGCTTTGGTGGCGGGATATGCGATCGGGGGCGGTCATGTTTTACATTTAATCTGCGATCTGAGTATTGCGGCGGATAATGCGGTTTTTGGACAAACGGGGCCCAAGGTGGGGAGTTTTGATGGCGGGTTTGGTGCGAGTTATCTGGCGCGGGTGGTTGGACAGAAGAAGGCGCGGGAAATTTGGTTTCTCTGTCGGCAATATAACGCGCAGCAGGCGTTGGAGATGGGTTTGGTGAATTGCGTGGTGCCTGTGGAACGGTTGGAGGCGGAGGGCATTCAGTGGGCTAATGAGATTTTAGATAAAAGTCCGATCGCGATCCGCTGTTTGAAGTCGGCGTTTAATGCTGACTGCGATGGACAAGCCGGGTTACAGGAATTGGCGGGTAATGCGACGCTGCTTTACTATATGACGGAGGAGGGGGCGGAAGGGAAGCAGGCGTTTTTGGAAAAGCGATCGCCAAATTTTCGTCAATATCCTTGGTTGCCCTAGTTTAGGGTTTTGGGATAAGTAAAGATACTCAATTGCCTGTTGGAAATTGGGGCTTCAATTCTGAAGAGATTCTGGATTTAATGGTAAAAATCGCCCCTTAGCTTTAAACTAGTGGGCGATTTTACGTGAGTGGATTTATTGGGAACCAAAAAGCTAATTAAAATTCGTTTTACAGAGGGGAAACTGCGATCGCCCTCTAGTTAAACTAGGATTTTCAAATGCTGCAAGGTTCGGCTTGTCGGGGTTTTCTCCGGTTCAGGTTCATGAATGGGATGTTCCGGAGTATTGAGATCCGAGCAGCCTATGGTGCAGCATTCTAAAGGAAGGACTTCCCGATCGTTTAACCCGTTTGCGGGCCACAGCACAATGCCTTCTAAGCCTTCCCAAGATGGCGCAAAAGCTGGCATTGCTAAAGAGCAAGCTTTCCAACTCCCTCTAACCAGAACGCCCAGTTGCTGACAGTGCCCTCCTCGCCGTCCTTCAGGTGTAAAGTGCCGACAGTGCCGACAAGCAGAAGTTGTGCAGTTCAAGGCTTTCATGGGCATCCTCATCGGGATAAGTGTTCGCGATTTATTAATCTAATTTTGCGTCATCGCGATTGTTTAAATAATCCCTATCAAGTTATGATTCTGCCTAGCTTTTAGCTTTCTTGAGGATTTTATAACTTTTACTTTTTCTTTATTTTTGGTTTAAAGTTAGATACACTTGATGAGAATGCTACTTGCATGGGTCTATGGGCAGACCATTACTTTTAAGCGATAAATGGGTGGGGATCAAGAAAAACACCAAAGCAGAAAACCTATTCTGCATTAAAAAAATCGTGAAACTTATTGCTATTTCTCAATAGTAATCTCCGTATTTATACGGTGACTCGCCCTTATTGCTGCCACTGATGCGCCGCACATAAAGCACACATTGCCCAACGTTCCAACTCTCCCGGCGGCGTCGGGGCCTGACATTGGGGACACAAGGGTAAATGACGCGATCGCCACTGAGCGCGATCGCGCCACTGTTGGAACGCCTGCTGGGGAGTTTGGGGAGGGGAAGGCAAGGCTAAGGGCGGTTGCAGGCTAGTTTCGGGCAAGCGCGAGGGGTGATTTTGCCATAAGCTTTGCGGATCGTTGGCTTCTAACCCCTCCAAACCCAGGCGAGGCGATCGCCAATAGGCTGTAGAAAAGCGAATATCCTTTAAGGGAATTGACAGATGAGGATTCAACTGTTTTAAGATCCGATAGCGTTTAAACTTCAATTCCTGTACCCACACAGAACTCGATGTTGCGACTTGCAAAACCTCGCGGGTGACAGCAACGGGTCGCGTCTGGGCAGCGATCGCAGGTTCAACCACCTTTTCCCAGAGGTGACATAAATAGCGAAACTGCTGGTACGCCTGCCAGGTATTGCGAGCTTGAAGCTGGTGCAAAACGCGATCGATAGAATCAAACGACATAATAAACCTATCCAGTACGCGGCTAAATCGCGGGTGGGTTTCAGGGATAAACTAAATTAATCCCCTGCTCAGGAGTGTCACCCCTGAACTGATTTACCGAACTTGCGCCTCTGCGCGATCGCTCTAAGGAGTCCTCTGATGAGTCAACGTTCCCTCGCAGCTTTACCCGGCCAAACCTCACAAACCCCTCCCTTGCATTCTGCCCTACAATCGGCTCTAGGGAGCCTAGACGTTCAGCTTGAAGACGAACTGATCCGCTATCGCCGAGCCAAGTCCAGCGATCCGTTACCGCCTCCTCGCGGACTCGAACGGCATCAACCGCGCAAACCCCTGGATCTGATTACCCTCAGCGCCCCCCCAATACCCGAAACCGAAACCGCAGTTCCCGAAACAGCACCCCCCGCACCGGAACCGCCCGCACCCGTCGAAGCCAGCAGCAGTTTAGTGCTATCTTCGCCCCCAGCTAACCCGGAAGCCCAACTCACCGAAACCCCCTCGCCGGAACCCGAAGATTACTTAGAGTCCTCAGAGGAACTGCTCAAAAACCTCAACGACGAACCCGACGCCGAACCCGCGCCCCGGAGTTCCTGGGTAGATGGCTTATTAACGCCCCTCAGCCTGGGTGCAATGCTGCTGCTGCTCTTAGTCAGCGCTACCCTAGGCTATGCGTTGAAAAACCCCTCGTTGTTCAATCATCTGCTGGCGCGACGTTCCCCCGACTCCACCGATAACCCGCTCTTAGCGACTCCTGCAACCGAAGCTTCTCCGAGTCCAACCGCCTTACCCCAAGCGCCCAACCTGGCGAACCAAGAATTTAAAGATGTGAACCTCGATACTCTGAGTTCTCTGCAACGAACGCCGAGTTCTCCGAGTCCTTCCCCAGTAGCTGCCTCTCCGAGTCCACCCCCAGCAACGGTAGTGCCTCGCGGGATGGATAGCAACCCCCCCGTTACCACCCAACCCCCCCTCTCCTCATTGCTGCTACCGCCAACGCCTAGCCCTCAGACTCCAGTGGCGTCTTCTCCCGGTGCGATCGCGCCCTCTGAACCCGTAGCTGTCGCCCCGGTTGAGAATGATGGCTTGGTGTATGCGATCGCCAATTACGACGGCGAAGCCTCTCTGGAACGAGTCCGCGAGGTCGTCCCCGATGCCTATCTGCGCCAATTTAACCAAGGGACTCAAATTCAACTAGGGGCATTTGACGACACCGCAGGCGCGCAAGCCTTCGTTGATGAACTCCAAGCCCAAGGGATCTCGGCCCAAATTTATCGCCCCTAGGGGAGATGGGGAGATGGGGGGATGGGGAGATGGGGAGATGGGGGGATGGGGGGATGGGAACTTTTAACTCCGGTTTCCTCGCCGTGCATACATCAGTTTTCTAGGAGGGTGAGGGGGGTTGAGGGTGGTTAGATCGTAGAGGTAAATTAGCGCCCCAATTCCCAAGCCGACACCGGGGAACAGGCGCTCGATCGCGACGGGGAGAAGAAACTTGATCGTCAGAATTACTTGCTGCTTGGACATTTGACTGGCCTCAACTTGGTATGACGCCAGGCTATGTTTGGGGTCGTGCGACAAATCAATGCGCCATCGACATTTCCCCAAGGGCTGATTAGGATGGGGGATAGAGAAAGTTTGGGGTAGTTAAAATCTTGGGGATGCCCCAAACTTTTGAGTCAAATTTTTTGCTGAAAGGCGATGGCTAGACGTTCTCTTGGTTCTGATGTGCAAGCGCGAGTGAAGCGGTTCTTTGAGGGGTTGCTTGCTTATCTTGATAATGAATACGAAGAGGGCGACTCGATTAAGATTGAGTTTAACTGGCAGGGCGAGACGCAGGTAGTGGTGAAAGCCAAGCGGCGCTATCTGGAAGAACTCACGGTTAAGGATCGCTATCAGGGGGAATTGGCTCCTCATCAAATACGGGAAGCCATTCATCGTTTAAAGGATTATCTCAAGATTCTAGAAGACCATCGCACCCAGCCTAAAGGGTCGGATGAGTGGCATTTTACGCTACGTCTGTGGCACCGGGATAAGGCAGAAAACCTGAAAAGGTTCGATTTGGAGTGGGAACAGCGCCGCCCGGAGAAGTCGAAGCAAGCGGCCGCAAAGACGCGCCCGGTTTCTGCTGAAACGCTGCCGCAGCCTGCGCCCTATAGTAATTTGGGGTGCAAGGGAATTATTAACCCCGATGAGTTTATTGGGCGGGAGGAGGAACTGGGGCAACTTTATCAGTTGTTGCAGAATAATAGCCGGATTGCCATTTCTGCGATCGCGGGGATGGGAGGCGTGGGGAAGACGGAACTGGCGATTCAATACGGGCGGCGCTACCTGGGGGAATATCCAGGGGGCGTGTATTGGTTCTTTCTCCGGGGAGGAGATTTGGCGGCGCAGTTGATTCAGTTCACCATTGCCCGTTATCCCAATTTTGCCTTACCGGAGCAGTTGCAAGATCCGGTGCGGCAGGTGGAGTATTGTTTGCAGCATTGGGATGCTGGTAAGGCTTTATTGATTTTGGATGATGTGGCGGACTATGGCGAGGTGAAGCCCTATCTGGAGATTTTACCCGCTCGGTTTCAGGTTGTCATTACTACGCGCCGCCAGGGGTTGGGGGGACGGAAGGTGCAGCAGTTGCCCTTGGGGGTGTTACCGCGCCGGGATGCGTTGCGGTTGTTGGCGTTGTTGGTGGGGCGAGAACGGCTGCTGGCGGAACCTTGGCAAGCCAGAAGGCTGTGTCAGTGGTTGGGTTATTTGCCTTTGGGGTTGGAGTTGGTGGGGCGATATCTGGCCCGCAAGCCGAAGTTAGCTTTAGCCGAGATGCTGCGAGGGTTGGAGAAAAAGCGCATAGAACACTTGGCGCTGAATAAACCAGATGCAGATATAACGAACCCGGTGAGTATCCCAGCAGCGTTTGAGTTGAGTTGGGATGAACTCGATGAGACAGCGCGAGGGGTGATGTTGATGTTAGGCGTTTTTGCCCTTGCGCCGATTCCTTGGGAGTTGGTGGAAAAGTGTCTATCAGAGATGGATGCGGAGGAGTTGGAAGAAACGCGGGATGAAAATTTAGTATCCCTACATCTGTTGCAACGTCAGGATAAGGGACTCTACAAGCTACACCCCCTAATTCGGGAGTTTTGTCAAATGAAGCTGGCGGAAACGGAGGAACAGCAGCAATTCAAAGCCGCTTTTGCTCACGTCATGCTAGACATTGCCCAGCAGATTCCTCAACAACCCACTCGCGATTTAATCTTAGAATTGACTCCCTACATTCCCCACCTTGCAGAAGTTGCCGATTGCCTAACAGGCTGCCTCAGCGATGAAGATTTTGATTGGCCTGCAAATGGTCTAGGGCGATTTTACCAAGGTCAAGGACTCTACGCCCAAGCGGAAACTTGGTATCGGCAATGCTTAGATAAGACCGAAGAGCGTTTGGATATCGATCATCCCTCTATCACCGCCAACCTCAACAATTTGGCTCAGTTGTACCGCGCCCAAGGAAAACATAGAGAAGCAGAACATCTACTTTTGCAAGCGATCAAGATTGATCGGCGATCGCTCTCCACAAACCCTCTCCATCTTGCTGCCCATCTCAGTAACCTAGCACAGTTGTACCGCGCTCAAGAAAGATATATCGAAGCCGAACCCCTATTTCTAGAAGTTCTCTACATCGATCAGCAATCGCTTCCTAAAAACCATCCCGATCTTGCCACTGACCTCAATAACTTAGCAGGATTGTATTATGCTCAAGAGAAATGCAGTAAGGCAGAAAGTTTGTATTTGCAAGCTCTTCATATCGATTACTCCTTACCAAAGGAGCATCCTCAACTGGCTACCCACCTCAATAACTTGGCGCTGCTGTACTGCTTCCAAAAAAGATATAGCGAAGCGGAACCCCGCTATTTGCAAGCTATCGACATTGATCGACGATTGCTTGTACAACACCATCCTCAACTAGCCACACACCTCTACAACCTAGCAATGTTGTACTCTCATCAAGAACGTTATGCTGAAGCTGAAGGAAAATTGCAAGAAGCACTAGAAATTTCTGAACGCACATTAGGCGAGTGGCATCTTGACACTATAGAGACTCGGAAGTGTCTAGAAACCTTGCAACAAGCTCTACAAGGCTCAAACTAGAGGTGTCTGCTGTCGGTTGGCGCTTGGGAGGCTGAACCAGGTTCTGAGGAGGGGGAGGAAGAGTAATCTTTTTTGACATCCGCCCCTGTATCACCCCAAAGCGATTTAAAATTCTAAATGAACTTGAACCAAGGGGAGCATACCAAATGTGTGCTCTCATTTTTTTGGCAACTAAGCCTGAGACACCGGGTTTCTAAAGGAAAAGGAGTTCAGTTTAAGCAATTGGCAAGAAACCGGGTTTCTGGAACGGGTACAAGGGGTTGAGGCTTGAGTTGATACGTTTCTTAACCGCTTTGGGAAGCTTCGCTATTTTTTAACAAAGGCTCCAACCTGGGAGAGATGCGCCATTAGAAGAAATCAGCAAAGACTGGCGAGGGGGGCGGGGCTGGGGAGAGCGATCGCGCTTGGGAGGGGATCGCTAGCATGGAAGAAGAGAGAAACCGACCTGCAACTTCTCTCTAACGTCGTTTTCAGCATCCCTCTGGGAGGGTTCTATGGTTCGATTACTGGTTGGCATTCTGGTCTTTGTGATTAACGTTCTCTATCGCGATCGCCCCTATCCGCGATTTTACGTTCTAGAGACCGTCGCCCGCGTTCCCTACTTCGCCTATATGTCCGTGCTTCACCTGTACGAAACTCTGGGTTTCTGGAGAAAAGCAGACTGGCTAAAAGTCCACTTTGCAGAGTCTTGGAACGAACTGCACCACCTGCTGATCATGGAAGAATTGGGTGGGAACAAGAGTTTAGGCGATCGCCTCTTGGCCAGAACAGCCGCCCTCGTCTATTACTGGATTATCGTCGCCCTCTACATGGTTAGACCCCGCGTTGCGTATAACTTTATGCAACAAGTAGAGGAACACGCCTACGCCACCTATAACCAATTCCTCACCGAAAACGAAGCCGAACTCAAAGCCCAACCCGCAACTGCGATCGCCATTCAATACTACCGCGATGGCGACCTCTATATGTTTGACGAGTTCCAAACCGGACAAAAAGCTACAGCCCGTCGCCCCAAAGTCGATAACCTCTACGATGTATTTATCAACATCCGCGACGACGAAACCGAACACGTCAAAACCATGCTCGCCTGTCAGCAGCCGGATGCTCAACTCAGTTTCCAAAGTCCCCACGCTGTCACCTTACCCCCCACTGAAGTTCAAGTCGTTTTAACCCCCGAACCCACCGAAGAAGTCGAAAACGCTCCTCTGTAAACCCCCTTCAGTTGTAGGTTGGGTTAGCGTTAGCGTAACCCAACAGCAGCCAGGGTTGCGTTGGGTTTCGTACCTCAACCCAACCTACGTGACTCAGCGTTTGCACCATCATTCTCAGCTAGTAAGGAATTCATTCCCTGGCGGGTAATACGACTAGTGCAAGATATGAGTAAAACAGCATCGGAACAACATCACAATAGCTATCAAACTCAGAGGCAAGCCTAAAGCTTACCTCTTTTTTTGTGCATCTCCCCATCCCCCCATCCCCCCATCCCCCCATCCCCCCATCTCCCTACCTCCCCATCCTGTTTATAAACTTTTGTTCGTCTTCCCGCCGAAAGCACAGCTAACCTTGCTACCCTAACAATTGCGGATTCGCTGCAATCAATCCGCTCGCTTGCAACAGAACATCAGCCACTCAAGCAAGGAATAGTGTGTGAACACCCAAGAAATCAAATTTCTCTTAAAGCTGTTAGGCTTTCCAGAGTATCGCGCCTTACTCAAAGAGTTTGATAGCTTTAAGCGCGATCGCAATAAAATCTGCCAAAGTTTAAACAACTCCGGTTGGCTAGACTATTCTCGCGAAATTGCCAGCGTTAAGCTACTGCCCCCAGGACGCGCTTTATTGAAGCTAGAACCGGGTCAATCTCCTTTAACCCCAAACGAGTTAAAAGTTGTCGAACAACTCGCCAAAGCCTCAGCTAGGGTCAAACCCAGCCAAATTAAACAACCCAAAGCTGTAGAACGCGATGCCATTTTGCAGCGCTTCCAGGAACGGGGTTTAATTGATGTGGAAACCCAAGTTAAAGTCCAAAAAGCCGAAGTTTGGATAACTCCCGAAGGCTTAGACTATCTCCGCGATGAGTTTATCCCCCAAGCGGGAAACAACCCGGCTATCAGCCTCACCCTGTTGGGGAACTACCTGCGCTTCCTCCGCAAGTCTACCCGCGCAACTCCCCCAACACCAGTTTCCGGTTCCCTACCCAGCGACGAGGATATTTTACAAACTATCCAAAATTTAGACCGCACATTAGGAACAGGGAACTATTTACCGATTTTCCACCTGCGCCAAAAGTTACAGCCTCCCCTGTCGCGGGAAGAATTAGATCAAGCGCTTTATCGCTTAGAGAAAAATGACCAAATTGAACTCAGTTCCTTGGTAGAAGCCTCTCGCTATTCCCAAGAACAAATTCAAGCAGGTATCTCTCAGCGTACGGGTTGTCCCCTATTTTTCATTCAGGTTGTGAATGACTAACCCCAATTAAAGATTAACGCTTTGATGTTGCAAGCAAAGGAAACGTTTTTCATGCCGTCTATTGACCAGCTTATCCTTGAAAGTATCAATCCTTTCGATAATCGCAGTTCGGATAACTTTTGGCTACCGCAAACCGGACAAGCGCCTTTAGTTGAGTCTATCCACCAAGAGGCGATCGCGCAAGTCGAAGAAACCCTGACTCTCCTGGGTAAAAAGCAGAAAAGCCAAACTCTGTTACTTCAAGGCGATGGCGGTTCGGGTAAAACCTATTTACTAGGACGTTTAAAGCAACAACTCAACCACAAAGCCTATTTTGTCTATATTCCCCCATTTCCAGAAAGCGCCCGCATCTGGCAGCATATTCTACGTTATACCGTAGATAGCATGGTCAAAACGCCCGAAGGTCGCCAAGAGTCTCAACTTAGGCTATGGCTGAAAGAGGTAGCGGCGGTGACTCAGAAAAGCCTGAAGGAACGGGTTTTTAAGGAAAATTTCTGGGAAGCCTTTCAGAGCGATCGCAAAAACTTTATCAAATACCTCAAACAATACTACCAGAAAGCCAGCATTCACAATCCTGATTATTTCTTTGGTATTCTCTATAACTTAATTAATTCCGACCCTGAGTTACAAGAATTAGCCTGTCAGTGGTTGCGAGGAGATGATTTAAGCGATGAATCTCTCAAGTTGTTAGGGATCAAAAACGCCATCTCCACAGAAACCGATGCTTGCGAAACCCTATTCAACTTTAGCAGAATTGCCACTGAAACCTTCCCCATCGTCCTCTGCTTCGACCAAGTGCAAAGTTGCGCCCGCCTCCCGGATGGTAGACTCGATTTACCGACTTTGATGGGTAGTATTTCTAAAATTCACGATGAAACTTATAATTTCCTAGTCCTTCTCAGCGTATCTAGTAATAGCTGGAAAGAAAACCAATATACAATTGATGTTTGTCATATCGATCGGATTGATAGCTATGTTAACCTCAAACCCATTAAAACTCCCCAAATAGAAGCTTTACTCGCAGCGCGTCTGGGTTCTCTACATCATCAAGCCAAGCCAAAACCCAGTTCTCCCATTTATCCCATAACAGCGAAAATGTTAGAAGATGAATTTCCGCGAGGAAAAACCACAACCCGCGAAGCACTAGCATTTGGACGGGATATTATACAATCTTATAAAAAATGGGTGTTTCAAGGTAAAAAAGGAGAATTTATACCCGATCTCATCAATTCTCCCGAACGTACGGAAATTTTAGCCAAATTTAAAAATGAGTGGGACGAAAAGTTAAAGCAAACTCAAACTACAGTCAAGCGTATCCAGCGTTTTTCTTCTCCTGAATTAATTCAAATGCTGAAAGAAGCTTTAGAAGGCTTAGGGGTTACAAACGTTAAAACTCAATTGCTTAACAATAAGACTTTTGGTAGTCATTCTCTCAGTTTTATTCATCCAAACACAAATCAGAAAATTGGCATTGTTTGGACTGAAAATCTAAATATGACAAGCTTTTGTGCAGCAATCAAAGCTTGCAGTAAAGGCTTAGAAAATCAGTTGTGTAATACTTTATATCTGTTGCGGGAAGCTGAACTTCCTAAAAAAACAACAGCAGGCTACAAAATCTACAATCAATTATTTAATGGGAAACCTCATCGCCATATTCAACCGCATTTAGCTGAAGTTCACTATTTATTTACCTACTACGAGTTGACTAAAGAAGCGAGAGAAGGTGATTTTACGATAAGCGGTAAAGTACATACGATTAAAGACTTAAGGGAATTAATACGAGAAATAACAATCTTCAATCAATGTCCGCTGTTTGTGGGTTTGAATTTAGTCAAAGAAACAGGAGAACCTGAAAAATTGATAGAGAAACTTAAACAATCTGCCTGGAATTGTATAGTGGATCAACTTTATACGTCTCAAAGCACATTAGTTACTCAGGTTCTATCCAAATTTAATGAACCGGGTGCAAATCAAGAGAAAATTGAGCAGGCTATTGCAGAATTGGAAAAAGAAAAGAAAATTGATATTTTGGCAACTGGAAATCAAGATAAATTAATTGCTTGGGTTCCTAACAATGATTAATTGATTGGATGTTGTAATAGAAGTAAGAGAATGCGCTACTTGAGGCGAGATGAGGATATCGAGAAGGCGATCGCGCATTTGGCTGGCGCTACAATTCTGTGGTTAGATACAGAAGTGGCAGACTGGAACACCCCCAACCCCAGGTTATCGCTGATTCAAGCCACCGCCAACCCTGACGATCGCACTGGGGAAGATGCCTATATCCTAGATGTGTTGGATAAACCTAGGCTAACCGATCGGTTTATTCAATCGATTATGGTCAATCCTGAGATTGAGAAAGTTTTTCACAATTCCGGCTATGACCTTAAATTCTTAGGGAGACAGGTTGCTTGTAACGTCACCTGTACTTTGAAACTCGCCAATAAGATCCCTTTACCGATTTTAGGGACTGGCGATCGCAAACTCAAGACCCTGGCTCTCAAAGTCTGCCAACTCTCCAGCATCGATACCGAATCTCAAATTAGCGACTGGGGGAAGCGACCTCTAAGCCCTCAACAACTAGAATATGCCAAGATGGACGCAGTGTATCTTGCCCAAGTCCATCGACATCTTTTATCGCTGCTTAATCCTAAACCCACCACGCCAGATAACGGATCGATGTCGCCACCTATCCCCCAAAAGCATAATTCCTTTAGCGTCACTAAAGTTAGGGTTGCCTTTGAATGTCCCCGTCTGTTTTACTTAGGACATCGCAAGGGTGGGATGATGATGTTTATTCCACTGGGTAGTATTTCCCGTATTGGCGTAGACTTTCACGACTTAGCGGATCGATGTCTGAAGGTTATTCACCAGGAACCGCCCTTTCAGAGCTTATTTACCCCAGAAGCCGATACCCTTAATTTAGAAGACCTTGCCCCCCAGATGCAAAAACTCTGTTATGAGTTAGTCTTCTACCCTCACTTACAAACCGCGCTTCAGTCTAACCCCGATAAAGTCCAAGCACTCTATCAAATTTGGCAAGGATTGCAACGTTTAATTCGCCGTTGGACAGAACTGCTGATTCGCAATCGCCACTATTGTACCGCTCAACAGGTGATTCCCAAAACCCTGATTGATTGTAGAACCGATCTTCAGCACGAGTTTACCCTTCCCGACGGTAGCCAGCAACGGGTTAGAGGTCGCTTTGATGGTTTAGTCTACGACCTTGAGCGCGATCGCTTCTGCATCTTAGAATATAAAACCTATATTTCCCCCGATCCTTCCGCGCAACTGGCCCAAGCTGCGCTGTATAGTTATATGCTGCGGGAAGAATTGCGACGGGAAAAGCTAGAGGTTCCCGTTGACTCGGCGGTGTATAGCGTCATCCCAGAGTGGCATGAATTGACCTTTAGCTGGCAAGACCTAGAAAATAACTTACATCGCCTAATTCCCTACAAACTGCAACAGATGCGCCAGTGGATAGCCTGGGAACCGCCGCAACCCAACCCACCCCCCCCAACCGCGCAACCGAATTTACTCTGTCCCATGTGTCCGCAGCAGGAAATCTGTCAGACTTATTTTGGATCGTCTCCGGTTGTCGAAGTTCAGCCAACCTCACCTGCGTTAGAGGTTCCTCCAGTTGTCGAAGTTCAGCCAACCTCACCTGCGTTAGAGGTTCCTCCGGTTGTCGAAGTTCAACCAACCTCACCTGCGTTAGAGGTTCCTCCAGTTGTCGAAGTTCAGCCAACCTCACCTCCGTTAGAAACGCCTCCGGTTGTCAAAGTTCAACCAACCCCACCTCCCTTAGAAACGCTTCCGGTTGTCGAAGTTCAGCCACCCCCAGACGCGGATCGCATCGGTCAGGACTTGGTGACATTGTTAGAATCTTTTAAAATTCAAGTTCACTATCTAGGAACCATTGTCGGGCCGGCGTTTATCCGAGTCAAACTTAAACCCCAGTTAGGGTTTAAGGTGAGTTCGGTTCTTAAGCTGTCAGATGACTTACAAGTTCAACTCGGTATTGCTAGCGCCCCATTGATCGCGCCGCAACCGGGATATGTCAGTATAGACTTACCTCGCAGCGATCGCCAAATCGCCTATTTCAATCGCTATATTCAAACTGAGAACACCTCACCGACCCAACCCCCACAGATCGCGATTGGGGTAGACTTAGATGGCAAGCTAATTCAAGCCAATTTAGCCGATCCAAATACCTGTCATTTCCTGGTAGGCGGAACCACCGGAAGCGGGAAAAGCGAGTTTCTGCGTTCGGTGTTGCTGAGTTTACTGTATCGCCATTCTCCCCAACAGTTGGAAATTGCACTAGTCGATCCGAAGCGGGTGACATTTCCCGAATTTGAGGATATCCCCTGGCTATACGCACCGATTGTCAAAGAAAGCGATCGCGCGATCGCCTTAATGTACGATCTAGTAGAGGAAATGGAGAACCGCTATCGGCGGTTTGAGATATCCAAATGTTCCGACTTAGCCAGCTACAACGCTAAACACTCTCCCCTACCCCGCATTATCTGCATCTTTGATGAATATGCAGACTTTATGGCAGAAAAGGACACGCGCACAGAACTAGAACAAAGTATAAAACGCCTGGGTGCAATGGCCCGCGCCGCAGGAATTCATCTGATTGTCGCCACCCAACGACCAGAAGCCGGAATCGTTACCCCCATCATCCGTTCTAATTTACCCGGACGAGTGGCCTTAAGAACCGCTAGCGAAGCTGATTCTAAAATTATCCTGGGAGGTTCCCAAACCCAAGCGGCTTACCTGTTGGGGAAAGGTGACTTACTCTATCAAGTGGGTTCTCAACTGCAACGCTTGCAAAGCTTGTTTGCACCCGAAATTGATTTCCCCGGTTAAAAATCAGTATTTCTACTGTATCTCTTTTCTCGGAAAAATGCAAGTCAAATTAGCGGTAAAATAAAAATCCCTACCGAGTAAAGTAGGGACTTCATGAGAGATATTGGAGCGAACGCTCTATCTTGTCAAGCTTAACAGAGTTATTATTGAGCCGATCCGCGATCGCCATAGCAAAGCTTGAGAATTGCACCGCAAGTTGCTATTTTCATGAATTCTAACGCCCAATAACCACTTTGCATCTGAATCATCTCGCTGGGAATTTCAGCCGTCGGTTCAAAGAGGTTGAGGTTTAATCCCAAAGCACTCATCTGTGGCGTTAAACCGTAAGTATCGATTAACGCAATCCCCAATAAAATCAACCCTAAAATCATCGCTAAACGGGGAGGTCTCATCGTCTCGGTTTGCGCCTGGTTGAGGACGAGAATTCCCGTTAAAGCAACCGAAGCACAGAGTAATTCCAGGCGGTTGAACGCCCAAAATATCGAGAAACCGGCTGAAGCAAATCCCGGTTGATTCATCATTCCCGCACTATACAGACCTGGCATAATAATCAGATCCAAAACCAGGCTGCCACTGATCCAAAATCCAATGGCACATAGAATTAAGGTAGACCACTGGAGGGGGTTATTGTTTTTGCTGACGATAGCAGCCATATATAATTGCCTCTTCCCTACTTCTTTGTTGTAGCGAACTTTGGGATTTTTCTGAAGGGAATGCAATATTTTTTTAACTGATAGCAACGCAAATAAACTTTTCTTGCATTTCTGACAAAGAAATGTAAAAAATATAGAGTTTTATGGAGAGAAAACTGTCAGTTCAAGGGAGAGGAATTACATCCAAGCCCAATTTTCCGGTTAAACTCGCCCCATTCCGGTCAGCATTCACTACCATAGGAAAGCAAGCTTCAAGGTGAATATGGGGATGAGTACAAAAAAACTGATACAGATGCGTCAGACTGCGATCGCCTTTTTCCTCAGTGTATCGGCTGTCTTCTTGTTTTGGTTGATTTCCCCCAGTTTATCAGCGACGCAACCCTTACAGGTACAGCATTTCGATCGAATTTGGGAAACCGTGCGCGATCGCTTCTACGATCCTCAGTTTAAGGGTAAAGACTGGTCTGCCCTAAAAGAACAATACCGCCCCCAAGTCCAGCAAGCCAAGTCTCCCGAAGAAACCAGCCGCATTGTCAACCAAATGCTAGCTGAACTGCAAACTTCCCACACCTACTATTACACCCCCGATAACCCCGCCTACTATCAAATTTGGGCTATCTTTGCGCCGCGTCTCCCCGAATTACAGGAAAACCTCAAACAATACTTTCCCAATGGCAAAATTGAATATCCCGGAATTGGCATCTTCACCCAAGACCAAGGCGGAAAAACCTTTATTAGCAGTTTAGTGGAAGGCAGCCCCGCCGCGACAGCAGGCCTACAAATTGGCGATCGCATTCTCAACGTTGATGGACGCCCCTTCCATCCCTTACACTCCTTTGAGGGGCAAGTAGGGGAAGCTGTGAATATTAGAATAGAGCGATCGCCCAATTCCCAACAAGAGATCCGCGTCATCCCCAAACGCTTTGACGCCTCCACCCAGTTCCTCGATGCTCAAAATGCCAGCATCCAAATTCTCGAACGCCAAGGCAAAAAACTAGGCTACATCCATATGTGGTCTTACGCGAATGCCCAGTATCAACAAAAACTCGAAGAAGAACTCCTCTACGGTCGTCTCAGACAAGCCGATGGCCTCATTTTAGACCTCAGAGACGGATGGGGCGGATCGCCAACCACCGTCCTCAACATCTACACCGGACGCGGCCCCAGCCTCACCAACATCACGCGAGACGGCAAACGCTACACCAACGTTTCTACCTGGGAAAAACCTGTTGTAATGATTGTCAACGAAGGCAGCCGCAGCGCTAAAGAAGTCCTCGCCTATGGTTTCCAAGCCTACAACATTGGCCCAGTCGTGGGAACCAAAACCGCCGGGGCTGTCGTCGCTGGGCGTCCCTTCCTCATGTCCGATGGTAGCTTACTATACCTCGCCGTCGCCGATGTCTACGTCGATGGCGATACCCGCTTAGAAGGCGTGGGCGTTACCCCAGACATAGAGGTTCCCTTCTCCCTCCCCTACGCCCAAGGCGCAGACCCCCAAAAGGAAACCGCCCTTCAGGTTCTCCTCCAGGAAATTCAGCAATCTTAATGAGTATCTTCAGCTTGGCGAGGGGCTTGCCACAAGTATTGGCGGAGATTAATTTTCTCCTCTGGACTAAACTCAACCCCTTCCTCTTCTAATAAAGCTTTTTGGAGATAATCTGTCCCATAGCGCAAGCTGGAATGGGAAATTTCCCCTTTGGCATTTACCACCCGATGCCAAGGAATATCGGATTTTGGATCGACGCGATAAAGGGCATATCCTACCAACCGCGCCTTACCATACAGTTGCGCTAAATCGGCAATTTGTCCATAGGTTGCCACCTTCCCTCTAGGAATTTGGCGGACAATCTCGTAAATATCATCGTAAACCGTCATAAGACCAGCCAAGCGGTTAATGCCAGAGCCAAACCATCGGCAGCGTCATCGGGTTTGGGGAGATAATCTAGGGCTAACTCGCGGGTGACAGCCTCTTGAACTTGTCCCTTATCGGCGTTCCCGTAGCCTGTAAGGGTTTGTTTGACCTGTGCTGGGGTGAATTCGCAAAAATCTAATTTCGCCTGGGCTAGAACTAATGTGAGGACGCCTCTAGCTTGAGCGACTGCAATGGTATTGCCCATACGATAGAAAAAGAGCTTTTCGACTGAGGCTAAATCGGGTTGCCAATGTTGGATGAGTTGATGCAGATCGTCGTAGATGGTACAAAGGCGATCGCCCATTTTATCGGAGGCTGGCGTCTTAATCACCCCAAAGTCAATCGTTGTCAGGGATTGAGCTTCCTTGTTCTCATCCGCCTCGCAATCAATAATCCCAAAACCCAAAGACGCCAACCCTGGATCTAAACCCAGAATTCGCTTTTTAATTCCCAACGGCTTAGACTCAGGACTGGCTTGAGAAATAACTGAATTCACGAGATCTGGAGTTAGCGGGCAAAACGCCCGCACCGCAATAGATTGAAATGAGCTTGTTATAGAGGAAATTTTAACGAACGCCCGCCGGACGACCATTAACCGATCCGAGTTCTTCGGGTTCTGCAATTCCAAAGACGCGACAGAAGACTTTTTGCACCTTCGATCCCGAATCAATTGACTCTAGGGGATCTTTACGCAAACGGTGGCGCAAGCAGAGAGTAACGACGCGAGAAATATCGTCTACGGTGGCTTCCGTGCGACCTTCAAACGCCGCTAGCGCTTTAGCTGCGCGGTTGGTGACTAAATCTCCCCGCAAGCCATCAACATCTAATTCCGAACAAACTTGGGAAATTTGCACCCGCAAATCGTAATCAATTTGCACCGAAGGTAAAAGTTCCTGGGCTGTCACCAGTTTAGTTTGCAACGCCTCTTGATCGGCTTGGTGTTGGGCTAAAAATTCCTGGGGATTTTGGTCAAACGCCGAACGCTGTTCCACAATTTGCACCCGCAGCACCGGATCTTTAACCGTATGAATCTCAGCGTGCATCCCAAAACGGTCGAGTAACTGGGGCCGGAGTTCGCCTTCTTCTGGGTTTCCCGAACCGACTAAGACAAATCTGGCCGGGTGACGAATGGAAATCCCTTCCCGTTCTACGGTATTCCAACCGCTGGCGGCGGAGTCGAGGAGAACGTCAACCAAGTGATCGTCCAGCAAGTTCACCTCATCCACGTACAGAATCCCGCGATTGGCTTTGGCTAACAAGCCCGGTTCAAACGCCTTTACCCCTTCCGATAAAGCTTTTTCAATATCAATCGTGCCGCAAACCCGGTCTTCCGTTGCCCCCAGAGGCAGATCGACCATCAGAACTTTTTTGCGCGCTACCGGAATTTCCTGTTGTTGGGTGAGGCGTTCTTTGACCTCATCGCTCATCAACTCAATATCGCTAGGATGGCTATTGAACGGGTCATCAGCGACCACCTCAATTTCCGGTAATAAGTCGGCTAAGGCGCGGATCGTGGTGGATTTTCCCGTTCCGCGATCGCCCATAATCATTACCCCACCCACCTTGGGGTCAATCACATTCAACAGGAGTGCCAGTTTCATCTCTTCCTGACCGACGATCGCCGTGAAAGGAAAAACAGCACGTCGTTTCGTTACTTGTCCGCTATCCGTCGTCATGGGTTTGTTAAGCGATCGATCAATCTGTCCATTGTCTATCGTACTGGGTTCTGGGGTTCAAATCTATTGATACTCAAGAAAAAAGCGATTCCCCCTCCAGAGAATCGCTGAATTGCACCGATTTAAACCTTAAGAACCAATAACGCCGCCATCATTTTTGGTAATTACCACCGTGGCGGATCGAGGGTAGATTTGCTGATTTTGATCCGGCCAGCGAGAATTCAACCGACCCGCCGCAAAGTCCTGTTCGGTTACAGTTGCACCGGGATGCTGCACGTTAATAAACAAGGTACGTCGATCCGGCGTTGAAACAACCCCAGTAATCTCTTGACCGATAGGCCCGGTTAAAAAGCGACGAATTTCTCCCGTTTTGGGGTCAGCCACCAACATTTGGTTATTGCCAAACTGGGCATAATCTCCCTTATTCATTTCGCTTTCGCTAATATCGGTTTGAATCCACAGGCGACCGCCAGCATCGCACCACAACCCATCAGGACACGCAAAAATATTATCTGCGCTGAGATTCTTACCATTCAGTTTGCGGCTATCGGACTCCGAACCGGCCAGCACAAACAACTCCCACTGGAAAGTCTGCGCGGTAGGATCGCCCATTTCATTCCAGCGAATAATATGGCCCCATTGATTGCTAGGACGGGGGTTAGCTGCATCCGTTTGTTCTGCGGTGCGTCGCGTATTGTTGGTTAAGGTGAAGTAAACCGTTCCCGTACTGCTATCAACCGCGCCCCATTCCGGTCGATCCATCTTGGTTGCGCCCACAAAATCAGCCGCGCTGCGCGTATTCACCAACACATCGGCTTGACTGCGGAAGCCGTTTTCCGGCGTCAACCCGTTCCGACCGAACACTAACGGCAGCCATTCGCCCGTTCCATCCTCTTTGAACCGCGCTACGTACAGCGTGCCATTGTCCAATAAGTGACCCCCGGCGGTTGCTCGCGAGTAGGGTTGGGCGGAAACATACTTATAGACATACTCAAACCGCGCATCATCCCCGGAGTAGCAGACAATGGGACGACCTTCAACGGGGGGTTGGAAAATGACGCCTTCGTGGGCGAAACGACCCAAGGCGGTGCGCTTTTGGGGGACGCTATTGGGGTTAAAGGGGTCAATTTCAACGATCCAGCCAAAGGCGTTGGGTTCGTTGCGGTAATCTTGGGTGGGGCTAGCGGCTTTTGTGGACGCATCAAAGCGAATGTATTCGTCTGCGCCATTATCGGCGAGATCCCAGCCGTAACGGGAAGTCCCCGTACTCACCCCATAGCGGCTATGTTCGCGAGGGAGGTTACTTTTTTGATCGTCGCGATCGCCATTGCGGAAATAACCCGCCCAGTTTTCCTCGGCGGTGAGGTAGGTATTCCAAGGCGTTACCCCATGCGCGCAGTTGTTGATCGTTCCCCGCGTGCGGGTACCATCGGGGCTATATTTGGTTTTCACCCAATCTGAACCCCGAACCGGGCCTTGAAGTTCCATTGGGGTTAAGGCAGTAATTCGGCGGTTGCGAGCATCGCGCACGATACTCCAACGCCCATTTTGGTTGGCGATGCGAACGATACTCACCCCATGTCCGTTCATTTCTTTAAGGACTTGATCGGCGTCCCGTTTCCCATCGCTTTTGAGTGGAAGTCCATCAGAATCTAACGCTTGACCGACTGCGGCGGCGTGCAGATAGCGCGGTTCTACATATTCATGATTGACGACTAACAGACCTTCTGTAGAACTACCGCGATCGGGCGATTGACCTTCAATCGGGAAAAAGTGCATCCCGTCGTGGTGCTGACCGATTTGCATTCCCTGTTCGGCCCCGCTATTGTCTAAGCGATAGCTAGGATAACTTCCCGTAATCGGTTCGCCCCAAGGGATGAGGACTTGGGCGCTGTAACCTTCAGGAACAACGATGGTATCGGCTTCGCTAACGGGGATGGGGTTAAAACCCAATAGGGGGCTGTTGGCGGCGGCGGCGGGGGAAGCGAGCATCTGAGTGACGCGATCGCGACTAAAGAGGGTGGCGACTGCGGCTGCAATTCCCCCCCTCAAGACCTGACGCCGCTGCAAGCGACTGTTCAGAATATCGGCAAATAGAGGATTGTTAGAGAAATTACAGACGGGTTCATCGCCGCCAGGGAGAGGACGCTTGGGTTGATTGCTCACGATATATTCTCTTCTTTCCAAGGTGTGCGGCTGCGGGCTTGACTTCACCTTGGCGGGTTAGGGGTTTTAAAAGGCTTTTTCGAGTGAGGTTTCTCAGGTAGCACCAGATGAATAGAGCGGGGAAGTCAAGCCTTGAAGCCAGTAAAATTGGGTCTACAAACCTTAGAACTTTACCGTTTGAGTATTAAAGGAACGTAATATTATCGTTAAAGATCGTTTGGGGAAAGCGATTTCACCCAGGCTTCGGCATTCTGCAAGGGATGAGAAAAGCCGATTGGAGACAATTGTTGAAATAATAGACTTTGGTGTCTCAGTTTCTATAAATGAAGCGTCGCTCCTTTTTCCAAATTCTTGCTGCCAGTGTCCTTGTACTGCTCCTGATTAGTGTTGGGGGCGTTTATTGGATACTCGCGCACAGTCCCCTGGCGGTTTTGCGGGGAAGCGCGATCGCCTATCCGACAACGACGGTGTTTATTCCTCGACAAGCGCCGATTGTTGGCTCGTTATTGGTCAATCCCACCCAGTTAGAGGCTTTAAGACAGCTAGAAGTGAAGCCAAGTCAGCGCGGGCGATCGCGATCCGAACTCAATCAAATTAAATCTTCCCTGCTGGCGAATACTGGCTTAGATTACCAACGCGATATTGCGCCTTGGTTGGGCGATGAAATTACCCTCGCTGTCACCACCTTCGATCGCGATCGCGATCCGAGTAATGGGCGTCAGCCGGGATACCTGCTTGTCGCCACCACGAATAAGCCCCAAGCCGCCCGCGAACTTTTAGATTTATATTGGCAAAGACAAGCGATCGCCGGAACGGATTTAGTCTTTGAACCCTATAAAGGGGTAAAACTCATCTACACCAGCGGCGACGGCGAGTTGTTGTTAGAAACCAAACAACCCACCCTCAATAACGCCTTTGCAACCGCTGTCGTGGGTTCAGACTATGTATTATTTGCCAATGACCCCCAAGTTTTAAAAGCAGCTATTAATAACGTTCAAGTCCCAGAACTCAATCTCAGCAATTCTGGGGACTATCAAACGGTGTTGGAACAATTGAGCGATCGCGCCATTGCACTGATTCACTTTAATCTGCCGCAAATTCGCGCCTTCTGGCAACCGATAAGCGCCCCTCAACCCCCAACGCGCAAGCGTGGGAAATCCACCCCCCCTGAAGACGCACCCAAAACCGAACCGTTGAGCGATCCAGTTTTCCAAAGTTTAGCAGTAGCCCTTGAAGCGAATCGTCAAGGCGCGATCGCCCAAACCCTCTTGCTGGCTGCGCCCGGACAAACCCTCACCCCAACCGAACCCACCCTTTCAAGACCTTTACCCATCCTTAACTACTTACCAAAGGATGTGTCTTTAGGGATTGCGGGCGATAATCTACAACAATTCTGGCAGCAAGTGCAATCGAGCGTTACAGGTTATCCCGTCTTAGCTCAATTGTTCGAGCAACCCCTAAAAGATTTAGAAGCGCGGGCGAGTGTCAACCTCGAAAGCGATATTTTTAGCGCCGTGCAAAATCATTATGCCTTGGGCTTATTACCGCGCCGCGATCGCGAATCTCCCGATTGGATTTTTGTCGCTCAACGCACGCCCGAAACCGAGAATAATTTAATTAATCGCTTGGACGAACGCGCCAAAGAACGGGGTTACAGCATTGGATCGTTCGATTTAGGCGAACAAAAAATTACCGTTTGGACAAAATTGACCTCAGTTTCCCAAGCCAACGAAAGCAATATCCTCAAAGCTCAAGTTCAAGGGGTTCGCACCCGCGTGGAAGATTATGAAATCTTGACAACCTCCATTGAAGCAATGGATCGCGCCCTCCAAGCCGAACGCGAGGGTTCTTTAGGCGAAAATCGCGAATTTCTAGAAGCCATCTCGCCCTTGCGATCGCCCAATGATGGATATGTTTACCTCGATTGGGTCGCCAGTCAAAGTATCCTAGAAAAACAAATCCCCGTTTTAAAACTCCTAGAACTGGCGGGAAAACCCCTGTTTGACCATTTGCGATCGCTATCGATGAGCAGCTATGGAACGACACCCACCACTCGAACGGCGGATATTTTCCTCAAGTTGGGCGAGTGAAGAGGGTGAGGGGAAAGAAGGGAATTGGGAGTTGGGAGTTAGGAGTTGGGGGAAGAAGAGGATAGGGGATGAGTAACGGGTTAGAATTTTAAACTTTGTTGTCTGTCAGCCCTCTTTGCCACTCCAGAACACGGTTATACAGAAGCTAGCTACAGAGGTTTGCACTTTCTCCCACTCAGAACTCGCAAAAAGCGCACTCTTGCTTCCCAACTCCCAACCCCCTTCTTCCCCAACCCCCAACTCCTAATTCCTAACTCCCTTCTTCCCCAACCCCCAACTCCCAATTCCCAACTCCCTTCTTCCCCCCACCCTCTTCCCAAACCCCAATTTCATTTTTCTGATAGAGAACCCATGAAGCCTTATCTTGCTGCTGCTATTCAAATGACCAGTGTTCCGGACTTGGAAAAGAACTTAATTCAAGCCGAGGAATTCATTGAACTGGCTGTACGTCGGGGTGCAGAATTAATTGGATTACCCGAAAACTTTTCGTTTATGGGAACTGAAGAGGAAAAACTGCAACTGGCAGAAACGATTGCCCATAAAAGTGAAAAATTCCTCAAAACAATGGCACAACGCTTCCAAGTGACGCTGTTAGGAGGGGGGTTTCCGGTTCCTGTGAGCGATCGCAAAGTCTACAATACTGCGCTATTAATCGATCCTACGGGTACAGAAGTGGCGCGTTATGAAAAGGTTCACTTATTTGATGTGAACTTACCGGATGGCAATACTTACTGGGAGTCGAATACGGTACAATCTGGAACGCAACTCCCGCCGACTTATGCCTCTGAAGCCTTGGGAACGCTGGGGATTTCGGTTTGTTATGATGTGCGCTTCCCGGAACTCTATCGCCATTTGTCGCTCAAAAATACCGATGTTTTCTTTATCCCGGCAGCATTTACAGCTTATACCGGAAAAGACCATTGGCAGGTATTAGTCCAGGCTAGAGCGATTGAAAATACCTGTTATGCGATCGCACCGGCTCAAACGGGACGCCATTATGCCATGCGCCAAACCCACGGTCATGCGATGATTGTCGATCCTTGGGGTGTGATTCTAGCCGATGCGGGCGATCGCCCTGGGGTTGCGATCGCAGAAATCGATCCGTTCCGCTTGGAACAAGTTCGCCGCCAAATGCCCTGTTTGCAACACCGCGTTTTTAATTAGAAGAAAGCGGGCAAGTGTCAAACTTTAGACCTTGCTCGCTTTTAGGGGTGAGTTAGACCTGAGAAACCCGGTTTTTTAACTCAATTAGTAAGAAACCCGGTTTCTGGCACTGGCGCAAGATGTCAGTTTACTGGCGGTGACGTTCGCTCATCAGGGGGGCAGACTCGACTGCATCTTGGGCAGATTCTCCCCCATGTGTTAGGCGAGGTTCCTTGAGGTAGAAGGCACACAAACTCGCAATAATGACGCTAGAAAGACCTAACATTTGGAAGAAAATGCGATCGCCCGCAATCCCTTCCGGTAATAAGCTGTAAATTGTCAGATAAGCCACTGCACCGACATTGCCATAAGCGCCGACATTTCCGGCAATCTGTCCCGTCACCCGTCGTTTAATTAGCGGTACGATCGCATAGGTTGCGCCTTCTGCGGCCATCACGAAGAAAGAGGCAATCATGGTCATTAACACGACTAGCGGTAAAGCAATATTGCGTCCCCCCATACCGCTGAACACCAGATAAGCAATACCCGTTCCGGCTAAGGTGACAACCAGCGTCCACTTGCGCGAACCAATCTTATCGGAGATTAACCCACCCCCAGGACGGGCAAATAAGTTCATAAACGCATACATCCCGGCGACTGCACCTGCTAAGGCAGCATCTAAGCCAAAACCGCGTTGAAAAAAGGCGGGTAGCATGGAAACTACGGCGAGTTCCGAACCAAAGCAAGCAATGTAGGCGAGTTCTAAGTTAGCGACTTGGGAAAAGGCGTAGCGCTCTCTGGGAGAATAATGTTTGCTCCCCGTCATCAAGTCTTTGTTGGCTTTGTGGATATTAAAAGACTGAAAGGCATATAAGCCAACTAACAATATCCCAATAATCGTTAAGGCAGTGGAGTCAATCAAGTCAACTTTGGTTAAACGCCATGCAATGACGCCCAAAATGGCGACGAGGGGAACGTTCATGGCGAGTAAGAACCAGAAGTCTTTGCGCGAAGTGACTTCCATCCCGGCGGTACTGGTGGAACGTTCGTAAACTTTGCCCGGTGGGGTGTCTTGGACGTTGAAGTAGTAGATGACGCCGTAAATGGCGGAGATAATACCTGTAAAGGCGATCGCAAACCGCCAGTTAAGTTCGCCACCCGCTAAAAAGCCAGTCGCTGCTGCTAATGTGGGTAAGGTAAAGGCAGCACCCGCCGAACCAAAGTTTCCCCAACCGCCATAAATCCCTTCCGCTAACCCAATTTCACCCGCTTCAAACCACTCTGCAACCATGCGGATACCAATCACAAATCCACAACCTACGATACTGAGGGCGAGGCGGCTGAAGACGAGTTGCTCGAAGTTTTGCGCCAGTGCAAAGGAGAAACAGGGAATGGCGGCATAAATGAGCAAACAAGAATAGGTAATCCGAGGGCCAAAGCGGTCGAGAATCATACCAATGATAATCCGCGCCGGAACCGTGAGGGCAACGTTGCAAATGGCCAGGGTTCGCAGTTGGGCTTCACTTAAACCTAAGTCTGCTTTGACGACGGTGGCAAAGGGGGCAAAGTTGAACCACACGACAAATGAAATAAAAAATGCAAACCAAGTCAGGTGAAGGATACGGTATCGACCGCTAAATGACCAGATTCCTGTCATTGAAAAAATTCTCCTAAATCGCTTCTTCGGTTGCGCGATCGCGCCAGGAGGCTTGCAGATGGCGATCGCGCTCAAGGGGTTGGGGTTACACGGACTTCTCAGTTCAGCACAAGCAATCGTTTGGCAATTCGCGACCGGCGAGGCTTAATTTCCTTGTCACTGTAGCGAGGGATTTTGGGTTACTTTGTATCTCTGAGTACAAATTGTCAAGTTTTATGAATTTATTGCATGGGTTTAATGTCATTTATGCAAGCTTCCGAGCGTCGCGCTGAGATTTTTTCTAAAAAAAAGTAAATTCTGTATTAGTGAATACAGAATATTCGCTAAGATTAGCCTCAGTAACGATTAGCGCGCAGCAGGCAAAGGCGATGGGTTGGCAATTTCCCCCGACACAGCAGCGATCCCTAGAGAAGGCTTTCCGAGGTCGAAGGTTCTCAACGGTGAAAATTGCCTTAGCGAGTTTGCTCGCCCCCGTTTTAATCTCGCCTCAAACCGCTTTTGCGGTTGAGAGGGTTGAGACGCCGCCCCCTGCCCTGCAAGCGGATTCTGGCTCGACTTTTTTAACGTCTCAGCAACAGTCTTCTCTCTCTAATCTATTGATCGGACTTGCCTATAGCCTGCCAGTCGGAGGATTTCTGGGGGTTCTGCTGTACGATCGCTACTGTCAATATCGAGCCGCCGTCTTGCGCGAGCAAATTCAACGCTTAGAACGGGCTTGGCAACAGAGTATTTACCCTTACAATTAGCTCAATTCATTTTCAACTCAGCAGCCCTATCCTATGCCTCACCTCAAAATTGCTTGGACTCGATGGCTGAGTCTGTTTGGGCTAACACTTGCAGCATGGGCGATCGCGATCGCGCCTTTAGCCCAATCCGCCCAAGGCATCACCTGCAATCCCCAGGATAAATGGATCGCCGCCTCCAACGCTCAACAGATCAATCAACTGCATATCTTCTGCGGGGAATCTCAGGGCGATCGCCTACTCGGCTTGCATTCGCGCCCCAACGGACAAAACCCCCCCACCGTTGCTCAACTCCAAATCACCCAACCCCCCAACGCCCAAGGCATTTACGGCGTACAGTGGCGTCATCGGGACGGATCGGCTAGCAAATTTTCTACCTTTTTTCCCGATCGATGTAGCAAACAACAGGTGTTAAACTCGATCGCCTACGCCGCAACTCATCCGATCGCCTGTCCGGCTACAGCCCCCCGCTGGGCTTGGTGTGGCAGGAATAGCCCTCGCGAGAATTCGCAGCAATTTTGTCAAGCGAATAATGGGACGCCGTTTGCGATCGCCGGAGCCAGATTGCGCGATGGTCGCATCAACACCGCCTTCCCCATCCGACAGTAACACTTTTCCCCAACCGCGATCTTAGATATGTCCCAATCTCTTCAGGAATGGTCGGAGGATAATCAAGCCCGCCGTCGGGTTCTCGAATTCCTCACCCTCGATATTCAAAATAGCCCGCAATGGATCGAGGATTTGCTAGACAAAATTACCGCCCTAGAAACCCAAACCCTCCCCGCTTGGCAAAGAACCGGGAACGCCTTCCACCTGAGTTTATCCCCGGAACAAGCCGCAATTGAAGATTTAGGGGATGAAGACAGCGAAACCCAAAGCTTACCCCTCAACGAGTTTAAGCAAGCCGTCATCCTGTGGCAGCAGCAAACCCAAAGCGATCCCTAACTCCATCGCGCTGCTTGCATTCTGTTAAGGAACTTGTACAGTATACAGGATGAGTTTATGTGTCCTAACCATGCTTGATGCCTTAGCCTGGGTGAGCGATCTCACCTCCCCCTTGGGCTTCTTGACGGTCGATCCGAGTTTTCCGTTACTCGCCACCGTCAGCGAAGCCGAAACTACGCCAAGTGCCGCTGTCATCCTAGCAGGCGTCCTCCTAAGTTTAGTCGTCATCTACCTCGCCAGCAAAATCGGCGGCGAAATCTGTGCCAGAATTGACCTGCCTCCCGTACTCGGCGAACTGGTAGGCGGTGTGATTGTCGGCGTTTCCGCCCTGAACCTCCTCGTCTTTCCCGAAGGTGGAATTACAGGGGCGAACTCCCTGGTTATCCAACTGATTCAACTCACCGCCGGATTAACCCCAGAAGCGGCAAATAACCTGTTTATCACCCAAAGCGAGGTGATTTCCGTCCTCTCGGAGTTAGGGGTGATTATTCTGCTGTTTGAAATTGGTCTAGAATCCGACCTCAAAGAACTGATTAAAGTCGGGCCCCAAGCTGCGGTTGTGGCCGTCGTTGGGGTGGTGGCTCCCTTTGTAGCGGGTACGGCAGGTTTAGTTTATATTTTCCATATCGCTGTTATTCCGTCCGTTTTTGCTGGCGCGGCCCTGACTGCCACAAGCATCGGCATCACGGCTAAGGTACTGGCTGAACTCCAAAAACTCTCCTCCAAGGAAGGGCAAATTATTATTGGGGCAGCCGTACTCGATGACGTGTTAGGGATTATTGTTCTAGCCGTCGTCGCTTCTTTGGCGAAAACCGGAGAAGTCAAAGTCGGTAATATCCTTTATTTAATTGTCAGTGCAGGCGTTTTCTTAATTGGGTCGGTTTGGTTAGGTCGTTTTTTGAGTCCGTACTTTATCGGAATTGTCAACAAGCTCAAAACCAGAGGTCAACTGCTGATTTCGGCGTTGATTTTTACCTTCGTCCTGGCTTATATCGGGGCAGCCATTAACCTCGAAGCGATTTTAGGGGCGTTTACTGCTGGCTTAATTTTGGCAGAAACCGACAAGCGCCACGAACTCGAAGAACAGATTGTCCCCATTGCGGATATGTTTGTCCCGATCTTCTTTGTGGTGGTAGGGGCAAAAACCGACTTAAGCGTCCTAAATCCAGCCGTTCCTAGCAATCGCGAGGGTTTAATCATCGCCCTTTTCCTGATTGGTATCGCCATTATTGGAAAAGTGGTGACAGGCTTAACCGTCTTTGGTGCGGGCCCGGAAATTAATAAACTCGCCATTGGCGTCGGGATGATTCCTCGAGGCGAAGTGGGTTTAGTCTTTGCGGGCGTGGGTGCAGAAAGCGGTGTTCTCTCGGATGCGCTTGATGTCGCAATTATTATGATGGTGATTCTGACAACTTTTATTGCGCCTCCCTTGTTGCGGCTGGTATTCCGGGAACCTGAAACTGCGATCGCGCAGTCAGAAACGCCTAGTTTAGAAAGCAGCAAATCGGACGCAGTGGTTATGGAACAAGCAACATCAGAGTCAGTCAAAGAGGCAGAGCAAACAGCAGTGCCTCGCGAAGACTGAGTTGGGTGTGACTTGATGAACGTGCGGAGGACGCGAACAACATCCAGTGTCAGGTTTGCGGTGGACTTGAAGTATTCAAAGCATGAATCGCGAAACAGCGCTCAATCGAGAGGCCAACGTCTCCCGCAGGCGTGAAACAGTGGCTTGACATTTTGTCGGCGCTTGCTCCATCGTAAAAATTCTCAACTGAGCAATTTCTCGATTCCTTGCTGCCAATGCGTGGGGTGCAACGGCAGAACATATCAGGAGGCACAATTTGTGAGATTTTCGTGGTTACTATCGGGTTTTGTAGGCTTAATGCTGCTTTCGTCCCCCGTTCAGGCAGCGAGCTTGCAGTTTTGGCGTTTCGACAGCAGTCGCAACCGTCTGGAATTTACAACAGACAGTAGCGTTCAACCGAGGGCGCAACTGATTTTTAATCCAACGCGGTTGGTGATTGACTTACCCGGAATTCGTCTGGGACGCGCCACCCAAAATCAACTGGTAAATACACCCGGCATTCAGTCGGTACGGGTTGGGCAGTTCGATGCTCAAACCACGCGTTTAGTGATTGAGTTGGCTCCTGGCTATACTCTCGATCCCAATCAAATTCAGTTTCAAGGCAGCGCCCCCACCCAATGGTCGGTACAACTGCCCACTCCCGTTAGAGCGGCGGTAACGCCCGCACCAGCCCCGGCTCCGGCCCCAGCCCCAGCTCCGGCCCCGGCCCCGGCTCCAGCTCCTCCCCCGACCAGTACGGCGGGTTCGTCGAATCAGGTTGAAGGCGTACAGGTAACGCCTGATGGCTTTTTTATCCGCACCCAAGGTCAGCGGGCCGAGGTACAAAGAATTGAACGGAGTCGCGATCGCACCTCCATTCATATTGACCTGAGAGGGTCAACGATTGCGCCCGGTTTGAGCGCGCGGGAACTGACTATTAACAGTAAGGGAGTGCAAAACCTGCAACTCTCGCAGTCCCAAAACTCTCCCCCCGTGACTCGGATTACCCTGAAGGTGAACCGCGATAGCCCCGACTGGAATGCGATCGCCAGTACCGCCAGCGGCGTTGTCCTGCTTCCCCAAGGCGGCCTGAGTCGAATTCCAGCCCAAGGTCAAGCTTGGCCCTCCGGTCAGCAAATTGCCTCAACGGGCGGCGGCTCTACCCCCTCCGGACAGGTCGCTACTGTACAGTCAGTAGAGCTATCTGGCGATGGTCAACAACTGCTCATCCGCACCAACGGTCAAGTCACAGCCGCGAGCGGTTGGGATCGCACGACCACCGGATATCGGATTGTTCTCAATAACGCGCGGATTACTAACCAAACGCGGATGCCGCAATTGGGTGCTGCTAGTCCCTTCCTCCGCATGAGTATTAGCCAAGAAACGCCTAATACAGTGGCAATTTTGGCGATTCCTGCCTCTGGGGTAACAATTGGCGAACTCAATCAACCGGGTTCTCAATTAATTGCTATCCAAGTCAATCGTTCGGGTTCCCCGGTGGTGAGCGCGCCCACGCCGAATGAGCCGATTCCTGTCAATGTTCCCCCTGCGGCTCCCGCACCGACTCCAGCGCCACCCAGTACGCGGCCTGTGCCGAATTCTCGCGTGGTTGTCGTAGTCGATCCGGGTCATGGCGGTCGCGATCCGGGGGCTGTGGGGATTGGGGGCTTGCAGGAAAAAGTGGTGGTGATGGATATTTCCCAGCAAGTAGCCGCCATTTTGCAGCAGAATGGCATCCAAGCGGTATTAACGCGCACATCGGATGTGGAAATCGATTTAGAACCGCGCGTTCGTATGGCTCGCCAGATGAATGCGACATTGTTTGTCAGCATCCATGCCAATGCGATTAGTATGAGCCGCCCGGATGTCAACGGGTTGGAAACTTACTATTATCAGAGCGGTTTGGGTTTAGCGCGCACGATTCACAATAGTATCTTGCAATCGACGGGAATGCCCGACCGAGGGGTGCGACAAGCTAGATTTTATGTCTTGCGCCAGACGAGTATGCCAGCAGTCTTGGTGGAAACTGGTTTTGTGACTGGACGAGAAGATGCTGCAAGATTAGCGAATCCAGCTTTCCGTCGGCAGATGGCAGAAGCGATCGCTCGCGGTATTATTCAGTACATTCAACAAAACAATTAGCGGTATTCCCATTGTGGAATCCGATTTGGGGTGTGGGGAGTGATTAATCAGCATAGATCGATGACCAAAAACAATTCTCGGATTGGTGTTTTTGATAGTGGTGTGGGGGGGTTAACTGTTTTGCGCGAGTTATATCGCCAACTCCCCAATGAATCGATTCTCTATTTTGCGGATACAGCGCGGCTTCCCTACGGGATGCGATCGCCTGTAGAAATTGTCCAATTTGTCCGAGAAATTCTGGCGTGGATGGTTCAACAGAACGTCAAAATGGTAGTCATGGCTTGCAATACCAGCGATGCCCTTGCCCTAGAAGTGGTGCGTTCTGAGTTTCCTATCCCGATTTTGGGGTTAATTCTACCCGCCGGACGCGCAGCCGTCCGTCAAGGCAGGCGTATTGGCGTGATTGCCACGCCTGCCACGGCTGCAAGTAATGCGTATCGTCAGGCGATGGCGGAAATCGATCCCACGGCTCAAGTGTGGCAGGTGGGGTGCCCGGAATTTGTGCCTTTAATCGAACAAAATCGCATTCACGATCCTTATACTTACGAAGTGGCTCGTCAGTATCTGACGCCCTTAATCGAACAAAAAATTGATACTTTAGTCTATGGTTGCACGCACTATCCGCATCTTGAACCCGTGCTGCGAACCGTGTTACCGCGATCGGTGCAATTGGTCGATCCAGCCGTTCATATTGTCGCAGCAACCGCCCAGGAATTAGACTTATTAGGACTCAAGAGCGATTGCCCTCCAAGTCCCACTCAATTTGCAGTGAGTGGTTGCCCGCAGCAATTTGCTCAACTGGCGATTCAGTGGCTAGGGTGTCGTCCCTTGGTCGAACAAGTGGATTTAACCGCAGACTTGAGTCCGGCGGAAACCTCGTCCTTAGCCAATACTGAACGATCTTAAGGAGGGTTCAGTTCTTTCTCGTCACTTAGACCGTGCTATAACAAGTTTCTGTAGTTAGTTCTGTCCTCAGTTTTGTAGCGACCGATAGAATTTACTCTTTCTCGTCTTCAACGAAACCCATGTTAAATAAAATGGTGAGTCTGGCGATCGGTGCGGGTTGTTTAGTCGTTGTTGCGATCGCAGCGACTGCCCAAGTTAAGCAAGCTCAATCTCCACAGCCTGAAGCCTCTCAGCCGCCAGCATCCCCGCCCGTCGCTAGCCCTCAGCCGACCGTTCGCTCTTTTCCTCTATTTACTGAAAGCGTTGCTGCCAGTCGGGTGCGAGTCGCCCCTCATCCGGAACTCAATCTGCCCCCTTTACCGATTCCTGACCCGCGTTCGAGAATAGAACTCAATAGCGAAGCGGAAATTTTGGCGAATTATGACCAACTCATGCAAGGGGTTGTCTCTTCCCAGCGGCGGGTAGACCGGCTCTCAGAGGTGCCTGTTGCCCCTGCTACCTCAGCGACTCCCACCCACGACGAGTTACCCTACAGGGTTGTTCCTGTCGTTCCTAAAGCCGCTACAATAACGCCTCAATCCCCTGCTCCTCTATTAGGGCCGGGTTCTTTTGACCCACAGTGAGGGTGAGAACGCCCGCCACAGACCTTGAATTGCGCTAGCAAGAATCCTCTAACCCGTTACAGACCCAACTTATCGAACTTAAGGTGGGTCTTAATTTTTCGAGCGCTTTGATTAGGGAGCAACCCGCCAGAGCCAAAACAAGTGTTAAAATCGCCCGACTCGGAGTGCGATCGCCTCTATAATCAGCGCAAATAGCCCGCACTATTGATTGAAATCGACTCAGCAGCACGTCAAGCATGGCGAACTGCCTAATAGAACACTCTTTGGAGGCAATCGCGCAACTATGCAGCCGATTCGGACATTTAATGTTTCCCCTGCCTTACCCCAACGGCTTGAACCCTTACGCAAACTTGCCTACAACCTGCACTGGGACTGGAACTTTGAAACCAAAGACCTGTTTCGCCGCTTAGACCGAGACTTGTGGGAATCCTCCCGCCATAATCCCGTCTTGATGCTGGGTACCATCTCGCAAACGCGCCTCAACGAAGTAGCAGAAGATGAAGGCTTTCTCGCCCAAATGGACAGGGCTGCCCGCCAACTCGAAGATTACCTCAACGATCCGTCCTGGTATCCCAAGCAGCGTACCAGCAAAAGAAAAGAATGTTTCGCCTATTTCTCAGCAGAGTTTGGCTTAACGGCGTGTTTGCCCATCTATTCCGGGGGTTTAGGCGTTCTGGCTGGCGATCACCTCAAATCTGCTAGCGACCAGGGTTTACCCTTAGTTGGCGTCGGTTTGCTGTATCAAGAAGGCTACTTTGCTCAATACCTGAATGCCGATGGGTGGCAGCAAGAACGCTATCCCATCAATGATTTCTATAATATGCCCCTCCATCTCGAACGCGACGAGAACGGGGAAGAAATCCGCATTGAAGTCGATTATCCCGGTCGGAAGGTCTACGCCCGGATTTGGCGGGTACAAGTGGGTCGAGTTGCCCTGTATATGCTCGATACCAACATTGAACCCAATAATCCCTACGATCACGACATCACCGACGAATTATACGGCGGCGATCTCGATATGCGGATGCACCAGGAAATCATGTTAGGGATTGGTGGAGTCCGCGCCCTCAAAGCTTTGGGACTCGAACCCACCTGCTACCACATGAATGAAGGTCATTCGGCCTTTCTTGCCCTCGAACGGATTCGTTGCATGATTCAAGAGGAGGGCTTAAGCTTCTACGAAGCTAGAGAAGCCGCACGGGCGTCCCAAATTTTTACCACCCATACGCCGGTGAGTGCGGGTTTCGATCTGTTTCCCCCCGATAAAATCCTGCATTATCTCGGTCACTACTGCGACATTTGCGGGCTATCCCACGAACAGTTTTTAGCCCTGGGGCGGGCGGATACTGGCGATTTGGAAGCGCCTTTTAATATGGCAACCCTGGCGATTAAGATGAGTTCGTTTGTCAATGGGGTGAGTCAACTCCACGGTCAGGTGAGTCAGGCACTGTTCCAAAATCTGTGGCCAAATTTGCCTGAAAGCGAGGTTCCGATTAAAGGGATTACCAATGGCGTTCACGCCCGCAGTTGCGTGGCTAAACCCACTCAAGAATTATACGAACGCTATTTAGGGCCGAACTGGATTGAAGCCCCCGCTAACGATCGCCTCTGGGAACGGGTTGCTAAAATTCCGGATGAGGAACTGTGGCGCAACCACGAACGCTGTCGTTCGGATTTGGTGGTGTTTGTCCGGGAACACTTGCAGAAAACGTTGCGGTTGCGGGGGGCGTCGCCTGCGGAAATTGCAGCAGCCGAAGATGTTCTCGATCCTACGGTGTTAACGATTGGGTTTGCGCGTCGGTTTGCTACGTATAAACGGGCAACGCTGTTTTTACGCGATATTGCCCGGATTAAGCACATTTTGCAAAATAAGAAGGTGCAATTTGCGATCGCCGGGAAAGCGCATCCCAAAGATATTCCGGGGAAGGAGTTAATTCGCCAAATCGTTCACTTCATCCGCGAAGAGAACATGATGGATTACATCGTATTTTTGCCCGATTACGATATCAATGTCTCGCGGATGATGGTGGCGGGTTGCGATGTCTGGCTGAATACGCCGCGCCGCCCGCGCGAAGCGTCGGGAACGTCGGGGATGAAGGCGTCGATGAATGGGTTACTCAATCTCAGCATTCTAGATGGGTGGTGGGATGAGGCGGATTATGTGCGAACGGGTTGGCCCATTGGCGCGGGTGAAGATTATGCCGATCCGACCTATCAAGATGATGTGGAGGCGGCGGCGTTGTACGATCTCCTAGAGCAGGAGGTGGTGCCGCTGTTTTACAATCGGGACTCAGAAGGGATTCCGCGCGGTTGGGTGTCGAAGATGAAGGATGCCATTCGCCTGAATTGTCCGTTTTTTAATACGGCGCGGATGGTTCGAGATTATGCTGAGTTGGGGTATTTTCCGGCAAGCGATCGCTATTTTGTGATGAAGCAAGATGGCTATCAACCGGCGAAGGAACTCTCCAACTGGCGGGCGAAGGTGTTTGAGCATTGGTACAGTATCAAGATTAAAGAGATTGATATCTCTCAACCGTCGGAGTTACAAGTCAATCAAACCATGCCCGTGAAGGCTGTGCTGGATTTGAGCCAGTTAACGCCGGATGATGTGCGCGTTCAACTCTATCAAGGGGCGGTGAATGCGGATGGCGATATTGTCAATGGGATGACGGTGGAAATGGAGTGTCAAGGAACGGACGCTGAAGGTCTAGGCCTCTATACTGCTGATGTCACTTATACCACGAGTGGTTTGCAGGGGCTTTCGCTGCGGGTGTTGCCTAAACATCGCTATCTCAGCAGTCCTTATCTACCGCGTTTAGTGCTTTGGGCTTAGTTGTACGGGTGGAGGTGTTCTCTGGGAGAATGCCTCTACTCTAAAACTTGGCAGATGAGTCCGCCCGCGCCGTTGGGTTCAAAAGGGACGGCGATGCCATCTTCTCGGATGCGAGTGCGATCGCGACAATTATAAACTTCTAAGGGTCGCGTTTTGCCATCAATTTGCACGATGGCGCGATATTCCCAAAAGTATTTAGCACTGCGCTTGACGCTAATTAAGCAAATCTGATGCTCTGCTATTGTCCGACACAATGCCGCCTCCGCAGGCGATGCCATGCCGATTGTCAGTATCCAAATTAGCGCCAGAATAAGATATTTCACGGGCGATAAGCTCAAGTTTCCGTTCAATTATTCTATAGTGGCGATCGCCTAACGCTCGATCTTCTTGAGCCTTGCGAGCAAAGCTGGACGATTGTGGTACTCTGACTTGAGTTTCTCAAGGCGTTGGATGAATTGGGGGAGTTGTCCTTGGTAGTCTGCTAAATCTCGCAAGTCTTGCAGGAAGGTAACGGCGCGATCGTAAGCTTGAGATTGCTTGAGTCGAATCAGTTCCCCTACCGTTTCCCAGGTTTCGGTTTCCTTTAATGCTAGGGCTTCTAGTTGCTCGATTCGCTGTTTTTTCAGGGCTTGCTGTTCTCGATCTTCGCGTTCTTTGCTTAAACGATCCGCGATCGCGGTTAACTCGGATAGCCGTCGAAATCCGGGTGTGGCTTGAGGGGTTGAACGAGGGTATGTCGCTAAAATTTCTTCGGGATTCCCTCGAAAGTCGCCATAGTTATAGACAAAAACGGCTTGGGTGGGTGTCGGTTGAACTCGGCTAGAGAGTTTGCGGATCTCTGCTTGTTCGTTCGCCGTCAGGGGGCGATCGATCGCCTGAAATTCGTAATACTGATACTCGCTCATCTACATTCTCACCCGATGCTTGCTGATTTTGCTCTATCACAAAATCCGTTTTTTGTCTAGCCCAAAATTCCCAATTTCAAGTATGCGGATAATACGGCAACCATTTCGTCAAGAATCTGTAATAATTATTTACATAAGGTTACATTTCTTGATATTCAAGCCCAAGCTGAGGTTAACGCACCATGAGAACCGATTTTGATTTTCCCAACAAATACCTAATTGGCCCAGTTGTATTCAGACCCGACTTCAACACCCCAGAAGAGACGATTAGCGTGAACCAAGCCTGGTCGCTATTTTTCACCGCAGGCCAAGAAGATAAAGTCTTTGACTTTAATGGTGAAGCGGGTCGCTTTTTGACTTACTTGTTACTAGCTGTCAGCGTCACAGGTGTTTTAGGGGTAACGCTGTTCAGCCATGTTATCTAAATTGAATATTTCAGCCTCGATCCAACCGATCGAGGCTTTATAAACGAGGATCGCGTCTGGTATCACCGCGATCCTCGTTTAGTCTGCGTTGCCTGAAAATATTGATTTCCGGGAATGGAGCTAAGGGAACTCGAATCCCTGACCCCCTCAATGCCATTGAGGTGCTCTACCAACTGAGCTATAGCCCCGTTCAATCATGCGTTTATCATTGTCGCTGAAATCTCAGAGATTTGTCAAGTCCCAAAGCGGCATTCAATTCGGGAGTCAGACGCGGTAGAGTGAGTTGAAGCCGTGGTTTGCATCAATGGTTTATGACTGAAACACCCGAAAACGCTCCCAACGCAGAATTGAACGATACAGAAGTTTTAGAGTTATTGCGATCGCTCCGACGCAAGGAAGGATCGTGGGTAAAATGGGGCCAAGCTTCGGCCCAATTGCAAAAAGCAGGTTATTCTCCCCAACAGATTTTTGAAGAAACCGGGATCGAACCCGTCCAACAAAATCAGATTGTTGTAGCGGCCCAAGTGTATCACAGCTTGGTGAATGGTAATGTCAGCGAAGCCACGCTAAACTACTACCAGCAGAAGGGAAGCGATCGCCTGTATGAATTTCGCATCCTCACCCAAGCCGAACGCGCTACGGCGGCTGAATATGTGGTTCAGCAAGGCTTAGATGCCGATGAAGCGCGAGAACTCGCCAAAGCCATGAAAGAAATTTCGCGCCTGCGTACCCTTCCCCAGGGGTTTGCACGCACGCCAGGGGATGCAGTGGCTTATCTGTGTTGGAAAAATGCACGCCAGCAGTCAGACTTGCAAGAGCGATCGCGCCTGATTGCTAAAGGGTTAAGATTTGCTCAAACCCCGGAAACTCGCAAGCAAATTGAACAACTGCTAACCGATTTTACCGTTACTCCCAAACGTCCGGCCCCGATTTTCCCCGTCTATCGGTTGGAAAGTAGCGACGAAATGCCGCGTATTATTCCCCTTGTCGGTCAATTTCCGCTCAGTGTAGCCGATCTCAAGGCCGTTCCTCTCGTAGAAGAGGAGGGGTTATTTAAAATGGTCAAATTCTCTGGAGAAGGTGCTTGGGTTCCCATCCCTGGCTGGCAGATGGTTCGCCGCGCTGAAGATCCCGTGGCGATTCTGGGAGAAAGCGATAAACTCTCTTATCCTTTATCCGGCGATCCAGAACCCGTTTTAGTCATTGTAGACCGCGCGCAACGGCAATGGGACGATTCGAGTTATTTTATTGTGGAGCAGGAAGGACAGATCGAGATTCAGTGGTTTGAGACAGAATGCGATCGCCCTTTATTAGGTAAACTCGTCTTAGTCATGCGACCCAAGCACGTCTTTGATGAAGGCGCAACTGCCGATCTGTGGCAAATGGAAGAATAGCAAAACGCGATCGCATCTTGGATAAGTGGTGCGATCGCGTCTAAGACTCAACCCCCAGCTACCGCCGGAACAATACTCACTTCATCCCCATCCTTTAGCGGCGTTTCCGTTCCCTCTAAAAAGCGGATATCTTCGCTATTCACATAGAGGTTCAAAAAGCGGCGGGGTTTGCCAGATTCATCGCACAAACGGCTTTTAATCCCCGGACAATGTTGTTCGAGAGAATCAATCAACTCTCCCACATTATTACCCGTTGCTTCAATCGTCGCTTGATTGTTCGTAAACTTTTGCAGTGGCGTAGGAATTAAAACAGTAACGCTCATCAGTTCGCAATCCTTCGGTCGTTCAATAATTCAAAACAGCATTCAATATTGTACAGACGCAGCACGGTACGTCTGTACAGAGAGTTCAATTTTGGAGAAATTCTCTAGACGAGAACTTGCTGCCATTCCAGGCGATCTAGAGTCCGAGAACGCTCTAAGGCACGTTCAAAGCTATCGAGTTTGGGTTCAATGGTGAGGGGTTCGCCAATGTAACCTTGAACGGCTTCTTGAGTCTTCAGACCATTACCCGTGATGTAAGCAACGGTGGTTTCTTCTGGATCGATTTTGCCAGCTTCCACCAGTTTCTTCAAGACGGCGATCGTGGTACCGCCTGCGGTTTCGGTAAAGATTCCTTCGGTTTCTGCGAGCAGTTTAATCCCTTCAATGATTTCTGCATCGTTAACCGATTCAATATTACCATTGGTTTTCCGCGCAATTTCTAAGGCGTAAATGCCATCAGCGGGGTTGCCAATTGCAATGGATTTAGCAATTGTATTCGGTTTAACAGGGGTGACAAAATCGCGTTCTTCTTTAAAGGCTTGAGCAATGGGAGAACAGCCATCGGCTTGCGCGCCGCTGAATCTCACCGCTTTCTCGTCTACTAAGCCAACTTTGACGAACTCTTGGAAGCCTTTGTAGATTTTGGTGAACAGCGAACCGGAAGCCAGCGGAGCCACAATATGATCGGGGAGTTGCCAGCCGAGTTGTTCTGCGACTTCAAAACCAAGCGTCTTGGAACCTTCAGAATAGTAGGGACGCAAGTTGATATTGACAAATCCCCATCCATGTGTATTGGCAACTTCGCAGCAGAGGCGATTGACTTGATCGTAGTTGCCTTCAACGGCCATTACCGTTGGATTGTAGATTAAGGTACCGAGAACTTTACCCGCCTCTAAGTCAGCCGGGATGAACACGCAGCAGTCTAATCCGGCATGGGCTGCGATCGCTGCTGTAGAATTAGCTAAATTTCCGGTACTTGCACAAGATACGGTACTAAATCCTAATTCTCTCGCCCGCGACAGCGCCACGGATACCACCCGATCTTTAAAGCTCAGGGTGGGCATATTCACTGCATCATTTTTAATATAGAGTTTCTTTAATCCCAAACGCCGAGCCAAGCGATTGGCTTGCACCAACGGCGTCATCCCAGTACCAACATCAATAACATTTTCTGTAAGAACGGGCAAAAAGGGGCGATAGCGCCAAATCGAGTTAGGTCCTTTCTGAATGCTTTCGCGGGTGACAGTGCGGCGCAGGGTGTCATAGTTATAAACAACTTCCAAGGGGCCAAAACATTCTTCACAGACGTGCTTGGCTTGAAGTTCGTATTCAGCGCCACACTCTTTGCATTTCAGCTTTTCGCAAGTTGCGGCCGTAGTTTGGGGTGTTGTTGCCAGAGTCATGGCTCGCACATTCCTCAATTTCTGTTAACGATGGCATCGTATCACGGCCCCAATAGCCCGTCAAACATACCCGACTTTTTTTGTCGGGTATTTTGTGTCTACTGAAAATAAAGCGATTCAGCGCTTGGAGGTCAAAAAAAGATAAATCTAAGAAATATTAAGGATCGAGCAAATCTCAATCAATTTTCCCCCAAAACGTTAAAACCCCAGATGGCTAGCGCTAGCTTATCTGGGGCAAAAATACAACAGAGATGAATTAAGTGAAGGGGACTGCCGTCAACGTCCAATCAGTCTATTATTCAGTAGGGGCATTCTCTACCCAGATTGCACTAGGGGCTTGTAAATTCACTTTCGCAGTTTGGACTGGGGGTTGATTGACTTGCAGAAGTGCAGGTAATCCCACGCGCAGGGAAGTTGCTGTCGCCACAACCAGTAAGATGCTGGCGATACCAGTTTGGAAGAGTGCAGCGCTTTTGTTTAAGGTCATCTCGTTCATCTGTTATCCCCTTGATTCATCTCTTCTTTTACTAAACCACCGGGATCGAAACCCAGAGGTGACGAACCTCACTCCAAGTTGTGGCCTTTGGGGGTGAGATAGACTATCCTCAGCACTTTAAACGCTCTAACGCTTACGGTAAAGCGCAGCCAGGAGATTGAATCATGGTTGAAACGAGGTTTCCTCAAGCAAGAACCCTCCACGGAGAAAAGCGGGTTGCATTACGCGGTCTAACCTGGCAAGCTTATCAGCAAATCCTCCATGCTCTTCCCCAAACCCGCGCCGCTCGCCTCACCTACGATCGCGGCACGCTAGAGATTACAATGCCTTTAGAAGACCACGAATTTGCTCTCCGTTTAATTTTTGGCGCTACAACGGGCGAGAATGGCGCATTTACCAGCTTCAAGGAGAATTTTATGCTGAGTGCGATCGCTCTCCCACCTTCTCCTGGGTAGAAAAAGCGGATCTCTACCAATTTTTAGCACAAGCGCAGCAGGATGAAGTAGAAGCCGAGCTTACCTTTCGCGCTAGGGTGAGAGAACAGTTGAAGCTATCGTATAAATGAAAACCCTCTTTCTTCTCCTAGTCTTATATCTTGTAAACTGAATGCAAAGGATTAAAGGAAAGTTGATATGCTAAAGTCTTTTCAAATTCAGAATTTTAGGCTCTTTCAACATCTGGAAGTTAGCAAATTAGGACGCGTCAACCTAATTGTTGGCAAAAATAACTCTGGAAAAAGTACATTTCTTGAAGCAGTAGCAATCTATGCTAGTAATGCTTTTTATCAGGTGCTGCTAGATCTTATAGAATCTCGCCAAGAAACTTGGCTAAGAGGTGGACAAATCTATTCTCCAAGTTTTTTTATGAATCCTATACGACATCTATTTTTTGGTCGCAAGTTACCAAACATAGAAGAAAATGGAATTGTATTGGGAGAAATTGAATCTGGCAACAATATTCATCTTAGCGTTGCTGCCTATCAAAACAAACAAGATAATGAAGGAACACTCAGAAAGATTCGTACTTCAGAAACAGAAATTGATGATGATTTATCCAATCTAGAGTTTTTTCTGATAGTAGAAGAAGGCAAACGAACCAGGCGACTTTTTGGACTGGATAAAAATATCAAAGATATCCGACGAAGTTACACAATTTATGAACGCATGGAACCAGATTTAAAGTATATATGGCAACTTGTTCGGACGGAAAATGTATCTGATCGTAAATTAGCTGCTCTTTGGGATTTAACAAGCTTGACCGATTTAGAATCAGAAGTTATCTCTGCTCTGCGCTTAATCGATAATAGAGTTTCTGGAGTAGCTTTTGTAGAGGACATTAGTAGAAGTCGGACTCGCGAACCAGACAATCGTATTCCTCTCGTAAAAATCAAGGATATTGATGAGCCGTTACCTCTCAAAAGTATGGGAGATGGTATGAGTCGTTTGTTTCATATCGTTGTTGCTCTTGTAAACTCCAGAAATGGTCTGCTCTTAATTGATGAATTTGAGAATGGCTTACACTGGAGCGTTCAACCTCTAGTTTGGGAAATTGTTTTTCAATTATCAGAGAAGCTTAATGTTCAAGTTTTTGCAACAACTCATAGCCGCGATTGTATAGAAGGCTTTGATAAAGCTTGGAATAAATACCCTGAACTAGGTGCTTTCTTTAGGCTGGATGTCAAGGGCAATTCTATTAAAGCAACCGAATATACTTCTGAAACACTCACTGACGCTATTGATATGGATGTGGAAGTGCGATGAGTAGTAAGAAGGATATTTGTAAACAAGATTCGGATAAAGTATTACTTGTTGAAGGCACTAATGATTGCCATGTTGTTATGTCTTTATGTAAGGCTAATCAAGTTACTGAAGGTCTTTTTGGAATCTATGAATGTGGTTCAGACGATGATGTATTGAAACGTCTTAATGCACTTATTGTACGTCCTAACCCGCCTCAAGTTATAGGAGTTATGCTAGATGCGGATAGTTCTCTTCAACTCAGGTGGCAGAGTATCAGAGATAAACTTAGAAATAATCATAGTTATGTGTTACCTACAAATCCTGATATTGATGGAACAGTAGTTGAAAGGCTTGAAGATAAACCTAAGCTGGGTTTTTGGCTAATGCCAAATAATCAAGATTCTGGTATGCTAGAGGACTTTTGTGCAAAACTTGCAGAACCAGAATGTTTCAAATTTGCACAAGAATGCGTTCAAGAAGCACAACGGAAGAATATTGTTACTTTCAAAGCAGCTCACTACAGTAAATCGGTTATTCATACCTATCTTGCTTGGCAGGATGAACCTGGTTATCCACTCGGTAAAGCAATTACAGGGCTAGCTTTGCGGTCTGATATCGAGATTGCAGTAAGATTTACCAATTGGTTGAATCGTTTATTCCTATAAGTAGTATAGGTATTAAATGGCTAGACTGATGAGAAGATGCGATCGCACTTCCTCAATCAAAATTCAGCCTCACTCTACGCAAGCAAGGCTGAACGCTAAAATCAACTCAAATCGGTCAACTAACCGCTATAGTTTCCAGCGAGAACTGGGGGTTCTGGAGTTTCTTCCCCTTCGAGTAACTCTGCTTGAGTCACATCGGGGTGGAAATTCGCCGAATCAACGCGACATCCCCGGTAGGCAAGAATGTATAACTCCTTCAAATCGCGAATCAGAGGATAGCGAGGATTTGCACCCGTACATTGGTCGTCAAATGCCTGTTCTGCCATTGCTTCCACCCCTTCATAGAAGCGTTGGTCATCCTCAGATAGCGTCTCCTTAATCGTCAGAGGGAGTTCAATGGCCTGCTTGAGATTTTCAATCGCCTCAACCAGTTTTTCCACCTTCTCCTCATCCGTATCCCCACCCAACTTTAAGTAATCGGCAATTTGGGCATAGCGCCATTTTGCATTTGGATACTTATATTGCGGGAAAATGGCTTGCTTGAAGGGAATATCCGTGGCGTTGTAGCGAATTACGTGAGAAATCATCAACGCATTGGCTAACCCGTGGGGGACATGGAACGTCGAACCCAGTTTATGCGCCAAAGAGTGACAAACGCCTAAGAAGGCATTCGCGAACGCCATCCCCGCAATGGTTGCTGCATAGTGAACCTTTTCGCGCGCCTTGGGATTGTTCGCCCCTTCCTGGTAAGCCGCCGGGAGATACTTAAACAGCAGGCGAATTGCTTCTAACGATAAGCCGTTGGTGAACTCCGTCGCGCAAACCGAAACATACGCTTCTAGCGCGTGGGTGAGGGCGTCAATGCCACCATAGGCGGTGAGACGCTTCGGCATATTCATCACCAGTTCCGGGTCTACAATCGCCATATTCGGCGTTAGCGCATAATCGGCTAAGGGGTATTTAATCCCCGTCCGGTCATCAGTAACCACTGCAAAGGGCGTCACCTCAGAACCCGTTCCCGAAGTAGTGGGAACTGCCACCATCAGCGCCTTCGTTCCCAAAGCCGGTAACTCATACACCCGCTTGCGGATATCCATAAACCGCGTCGCCAAGCCTTCAAACTCAGTTTCGGGATGTTCGTACATCAGCCAAATCACTTTAGCCGCATCCATTGGCGAACCGCCCCCAATGGCAATCAGCACATCAGGTTTAAAGCTATTGACGACTTCTAAACCTTTGTTGACGGTGGTTAAAGAGGGGTCGGGTTCAACATCGTAGAAGACTTGATGCTTAACGCCAATTTCGTCTAAAACCTGCGTGACCTTATCGGCTACCCCTAGGTCAAAGAGGGGTTTGTCTGTAATAATGACAGCGCGTTGTTTGCCCGCCAGTTCCCGTAAAGCTACAGGTAAAGAACCCGACTTGAAGTAAATCTTGGGCGGAACGCGGAACCACAGCATATTTTCTCGCCGTTCCGTTACGGTTTTGAGGTTCAGCAGGTGTTGCGGGCCGACGTTAACACTCACGGAGTTATCGCCCCAACTGCCGCAACCCAAGGTCAAAGAGGGGTCGAGGCGGAAGTTATACAAGTCACCAATGGCACCTTGGGAAGAAGGCGTGTTAATTAGAACCCGCGAGGTTTCCAGCTTGCTTTCAAAATACTTGATATGGGCGTGGTTTGCCGGGTCGGTATACAGCACGGAGGTATGGCCGTGTCCGCCAAACAGAACCAGTTGTTCGGCCTTTTCGACGGCTTCGGTAAAGTTTTTCGCCCGATACATTGCCAGAATGGGCGAGAGTTTTTCAAAGGAGAAGGGTTCGTTTGTACCAATTTCCGCCACTTCGCCAATTAGCAGTTTGGTTTGTTCGGGAACCTGAAGGTCTGCGAGTTTGGCTAACGATTCAATCGATTGACCGACAATTCCAGCATTTAACCGCCCATCAACGATGATGGATTTGCCCATGCGTTCGGTTTCTTCCGGGGTGAGGAAGTAAGCGCCGCGTTCTTGGAACTCTTGCCTAACTTGTTCGTAAACAGCATCAACGACGATAACCGATTGTTCTGAGGCGCAAATCATCCCGTTATCGAAGGTTTTACTGAGGATGATAGAGCTAACCGCCATTTTAATCTTGGCGGTTTCATCGATGACGGCGGGAGTGTTGCCTGCGCCGACGCCTAATGAGGGGTGCCCCGAAGAATAGGCCGCTTTCACCATTCCAGGGCCGCCTGTGGCCAGAATCAGTTTAATATCGGGGTGCTGCATCAAGGCTTGCGATAGCGGCACGGTGGGTTCGTCAATCCAACCGATAATCTGTGCGGGCGCGCCAGCTTCGACCGCCGCATCTAGGACAATTTTGGCAGCCTCTCTTGTACAGTTTTTGGCACGCGGGTGAGGGGAAAAGATAATCCCGTTCCGCGTTTTGAGGGCGAGTAGGGCCTTGAAGATGGCGGTTGAGGTCGGGTTGGTCGTTGGGACAATCCCGGCGAGAATTCCGACGGGTTCAGCAATTTTTTGATAACCAAAGGTGGGATCGTTTTCAACAACGCCACAAGTCTTTTCGTGCTTGTATTTGTTGTAGATATATTCTGAAGCGAAATGGTTCTTGATCACCTTATCTTCAATAATGCCCATTCCCGTTTCATTGACGGCCATTTTGGCTAAGGGAATGCGGGCTGCATTCGCGGCTAGCGCTGCTTTTTTGAAGATCGTATCAACTTGTTCTTGAGAGAAGGTCGCGTACTGGGCTTGAGCTGCTTTGACTTGTTTGACTAAGGCTTCGAGTTCTTCGATATTAGTGACTTTCATGATTTTCTCGGTGTATCGCTAGTTCCATTCACAAACTTTGACCCCGCCGCCTTAACTCAGCTTGTTGTGGGAAATTCCGAGGTTCTTTAGGGTTAACGCTGAGGCTTCGGAGTTAGACAATCTTTGTGTTGTTAAACTTTGTATAACTCCTATAGTTTTACAGTAGCGCGATTTATAGTTCTGGGGTCATTTGTTAATAAAGTTTTTGAATAAATTCAGAATAGAGCGAGAAAGCTTGGTTAGAATGAGCGGGAGATTCCGAAAAACTAGAAAGCGATCCGATCTTAGCGGAATCGCCCTCATCCACGCTTAGAATCGAGAAGGGATAGAAACGCTTGATAAATACTTAACCAGTTTTTTCGGAATTTGGCGAAACCTTAATTTTTTGTTTAAACAATTGTCCGGAATTCTTAATATAAATTTCCTACAATTGCTGACTCGTTGAAAACGAGCGCGCGATTCCGGAACCGCGAGAGCGAATCGAACCTCAAAGGAGTGGTTGATGCAATTATCTACAAGCCAGCGCATTCCAGACCCCGCCCATGATGTTTTACGTTACCAACATCAGCCCTTGGATGCCATTTTTGCACCCAAAAGCGTTGCGATTGTTGGGGCGACTGAAAAACCGGGCAGCGTTGGACGCACGTTACTGTGGAATCTGATTAGCAGTCCATTTGGAGGCACGGTTTACCCCGTTAACCCCAAGCGCCGCAATGTTTTGGGCATTAAAGCGTATGCGGCGATCGCAGAAATTCCCGAACCCGTCGATCTCGCCATTATTGTAACGCCCGCTCCCACCGTTCCCGGCTTAATTCGCGAGTGTGCCGATGTGGGAGTCAAAGGGGCCGTCATCATCTCCGCCGGATTCAAAGAAATCGGTCAACCGGGCGTCGAACTCGAACGGCAAATCCTCGAACAGGCGCGTCGCGGCAAAATGCGAATCGTCGGTCCCAACTGCCTCGGCGTCATGAATCCTCTCTCTGGCTTAAATGCCACCTTTGCCCCCACGATTGCCCGTCCGGGTAATGTCGGCTTTATTAGCCAAAGCGGGGCCTTGTGTACGGCCGTTTTAGACTGGAGTTTCCGGGAAAATGTGGGCTTTAGCGCCTTTGTCTCCGTCGGTTCGATGGTGGATGTCGGCTGGGGCGATTTAATCTACTACCTGGGCGACGATCCCCACACGCAAAGCATCGTCATGTACATGGAATCGATTGGCGATGCCCGTTCCTTCCTTTCAGCCGCGCGGGAAGTCGCCCTCACCAAACCGATTATTGCGATTAAAGTAGGGCGAACGGCAGCAGCAGCCCAAGCCGCCGCTTCCCACACGGGATCGCTGACGGGTAGCGATGAAGTCCTCGATGCCGCTTTCCGACGCTGTGGCGTGTTGCGCGTCAATACGATCGATGACTTATTTAATATGGCGGAAGTTTTAGCCAAACAACCTCGGCCCAAAGGTCGGCGGTTAACGATTCTAACTAATGCAGGCGGCCCCGGCGTTTTAGCCACAGATGCCTTAATCTCCGGGCAGGGCGAACTAGCTCCCCTCGAACCCGCAACCGTCGCCGCGCTCGATCCGATTTTACCGAAACATTGGAGCCACGCGAACCCGATTGATATTTTGGGCGATGCCGAACCGGAACGCTATGCCAAATCCTTAGAAATTGCGGCGAAAGACCCCAGCAGCGACGGTATTTTGGTAATTTTAACCCCGCAATCGATGTCCGACCCGACGCAAACAGCCGAACAGGTGGTCAAAACCCTGCAAGAAAGCGAGATTTCCGATAAGCCGATTTTGGCAAGCTGGATGGGGGGCGCAAATGTGGCGGCGGGCGAAGAAATTTTGAACCAAGCCAGTATCTTTACCTTCCCCTATCCCGATACAGCGGCCCGCGTTTTTAACCTGATGTGGCGCTATAGCTATAATTTGCGGGGAATTTATGAAACGCCAGTGCTTCCCGATGTTCATTGTCGCGATCTCAATTCCCATTGTCCAGATCGAGACAGTGCCGATCGGATTTTACAGGCTGTGCGGAATAGCAGGCGATCGCTCTTAACCGAACTGGAATCTAAACAACTCCTCGCCGCCTACGGTATCCCCACCGTCACCACCCAAATTGCCACCAGCGCCGAAGAAGCGGCTGAAATTGCTCAACAAATTGGCTATCCCGTCGTTCTCAAACTCCATTCCGAAACCATTACCCACAAAACGGATGTCGGCGGCGTTCGCTTACTCCTCAAAGACGCCGAAACCGTCAAACGCGCCTATCATGCCATTGAAGAATCTGTTGGTGAAAAGGTTGGTTCTCAGCATTTCCTCGGCGTCACCGTTCAACCGATGATGCATCTGGAAGGATACGAAATTATCCTGGGAAGCAGCCTCGATAGTCAGTTTGGGCCCGTGTTGCTATTTGGTACGGGCGGGCAACTGGTTGAAGTCTTTCAGGATCGCGCCCTGGCTTTACCGCCTCTCAATACCACCTTGGCGCGGCGGATGATGGAACAAACCCGCATCTATACAGCCCTCAAAGGCGTGCGCGGACGCCAGCCTGTGGATTTAGCCGCCCTAGAGCAATTGCTGGTACGCTTTAGCCAGTTAGTGGTAGAACAACCTTGGATTAAGGAAATTGATATTAACCCACTTTTGGTGTCTTCCGAGCGAATTATTGCCCTAGATGCTCGCATTGTCTTGCACGATCCCGAAGCTGAGTTAAATCAGATCCCGCGTTTAGCCATTCGTCCCTATCCTACCCAGTATGTCTCGCCGTGGATTGCCAAAGATGGAACAACCGTCACTATTCGCCCCATTCGCCCAGAAGACGAACCGCTGATGGTGAAATTTCACCAAACCCTCTCGGAAGAAAGCGTCTATTTACGTTACTTCCACATGATTAAATTGCAAACCCGCGTTGCCCACGATCGCCTGACGCGCATTTGCTTTATCGATTACGATCGCGAAATGGCCCTTGTCGCCGACTGCGAAAACCCAGAAACTGGCGAACATGAAATTTTAGGGGTGAGTCGCCTGAGTAAATTGCACGGAACCAACGAGGCCGAATTTGGGATGCTAATTAGCGATCGCGCCCAAGGTAAAGGCATCGGTACAGAATTGCTGCGTCGCTTGCTACAAGTGGGCAAAGATGAAAATCTCGAACAAATTACCGCCGAAATTCTCTCCGATAACCGCCCGATGCAGCGCATTTGCGAAAAATTGGGATTTAAACTCAAACGTCAAATGGATATTGTAGAAGCGGTTTACCCGCTTGAGTAACCCTTAAAAAAGGAGAGGCGACTCAAAAGTTGCCTCTCCTCATCGGTTATTCATCCTTCGCCTATCGCTTCATCTTGGGTAGCGCCAGATTCCGCGATGCGTGAAAATCAGTTTGGACCTTATGAGTTAAACGGCGGGACACTTGACGGACAATTTGTGCTAATAAGCGATCGCCTGTTTTCTGAATTAAAGACTGGGGTAACGCGTGGATAAACTTAGGAAAACGTAGAGAAACCGTTAAATCTAACTGCCATTGCACCCGCGTCATCGCCTGGGCAGTACCGGGTAGTTCTAATAACTCCATCGCCGCCTTAAAATCAACTTCATACCCTGGGGCAACATAGTCAGGAATTTCGCGCGTTTCAATCCGATAGACGCCTTCATCCTGGGGTTTGAGTTCTAAACCCACCTTGGGTTCAACCTCATAGCCAAATGAGCCAAACTTGCCAATGACCAACGCATAACCATTTTTACCCAAAGGTTCCACCTTCATCGGGTGGGCGCAACGGGTAAACCATTCCTCATGGACATCTAAATACGCCGCTACCTGTTCGGGGCTGGCATTCATCTCCATGAAATCTTCATAGCGCGTGTAAAACTGAGTGGGTTCAACCGTTGCGGGTTCCTCAATCTTAACCTCCTCGTAAACTGCAAACGTTGGGGTTGCCCCCAAAATAACCTCAGAAGACTCAAAGAGTTGATGTTCGCGATTTGGTAGCTGCATACATTCGCTCGGTGCGTTCTTTGCTGTGTGCCTGTCTTTAAGATTCCCCTAAATTCTTTGTTGCTTGCAGTGCAACTCCTAAACTTTTGACAATTGAAACTCAGATCGAGGGGTAGAAGTTGCGACTCGGTGGGGGAACTACGGGAAAATCATGCTGTTGTTCAGCATAACTTTAGAAGCAGGAGATCATCATCGATATGAATGACTCCAAGCGGTGATTTCGATCAACGCCATAATTTCTTTTTCAGACTAAACACAATCCTGGTCAGTTCCATATGTCTAACGATAGAGATGCCACAATAGCGCAGATAATCGCCCAGAAAGCGTTCAATTTGAACCAAAATAGGGATGTAAACCCATAAAAATCATCGATTATGAAAGCCTTTGTCGCAGGAGCAACCGGAGAAACTGGGCGTCGCATTGTCCAAGAACTGGTTAAGCGAAATATTCCCGTTCGGGCTTTAGTCCGCAATTTAGAAAAAGGGAGTTCCATTTTACCTGCTGAAGCCGAACTTGTGACCGGGGATGTCCTGAAACCTGAAAGCCTCAGCAACGCTTTAGGGGATAGTACGGTACTTTTATGTGCAACTGGGGCAAGCCCCGGTCTAGATCCGACTGGGCCGTTTAAAGTGGATTATGAGGGGACAAAAAATCTGGTTGAAGCAGCAAAGGCAAACGGAATTGAGCATTTTGTCTTTGTGTCTTCTTTATGTGTTTCGCGGTTATTCCATCCTTTGAACTTGTTTTGGTTAATCCTGGTGTGGAAAAAGCAAGCTGAGGAGTATTTGCAAAAAAGCGGTTTGACTTACACTATCGTCCGTCCGGGAGGACTCAAAAATGAGGATAATTCCTTTCCTGTCGTGATGCAGGCGGCGGATACGCTGTTTGATGGCAGCATTCCGCGTCGCAAAGTGGCTCAAGTTTGCGTTGAGGCCCTGTTTGAACCGCAGGCCCGCAATAAAGTTGTCGAAGTTGTTGCTAAACCAGACGCCCCCGAAAAGACTTACCCACAACTATTCACCAGTACGTTATAGCTGGAAGTTTGCCTGTGAAATCGAAGTTTTCCCAAGGGGTTGCCACAACCCTGACGAATCTTGTTGTGACTAGCGCTGTTGTTGTTGGATTCATGACATTATTCTGGATGACCCCTCGGCCTAGAAGCGATCGCTCTATTCCCCCTGCAATTGAATCCTATAATGAGTCTCTGCCGCAACCTCTAGCCATGACTGGGGGAGATCCCCATATCCGGGCTTTGATGCGAACGATTTCGGCTAGCGAGTCGAATGTCAGAAGACCTTATTCGGTGCTGTATGGGGGTCAGTATCTGGAAAATCTCAGCCGCCATCCGGATCGGTGCATTCGGATTGTTGCCGGCCCCAACACGGGCAATTGTACAACGGCGGCGGGTCGATACCAATTTTTGACCACCACTTGGCACGAACAAGCCAGACGCTATCATCCCCAGCGAACGGCGATGAGACTTTGGCACGAATACAGCTTTGAAGCCGAATATCAAGATGCTGTGGTTTATGCCTGGTTAAAGGATTCTAGGGTTTGGGGTGAAGATATTCCTGCCTTATTAGAACAAGGAAAACTCGATCGCGTCTTGCGGATGCTTTCCGGAACTTGGACCAGTTTGGGATATGGCATTGAAACCAATTCGATGTCTCAATATCTACCTACGATCTATCAGGAGGTTTTACAGGAAGAATTGCGAAGCGCCTCTTAAATTTGGGATCTCCGTACCGAAAAACCAGGGAATCGGGTCGTCTTTCGGTAAGATAGAAAGATGGTACGGAGATTTTCCCGGTGTCTATTGAACTCAAATTTGACACGCTGGGGAGATTGCTCTGAAGCATTCCGGTAGAGAGAACCACCTTGGTTCCCCGCCAGCGACCCAATCAATACGCTCAAAACAGTTATTGAGGTACGAGTCATGGTGACTGCAACGATTTCCCCAGGCATAATTGCCACAATGACGGCTGCGGATGTTGCCCAACTGGCGGCGCGTCTGGAGAAAGATGAATATAGTACCGCTTTTGAGGGGTTGGAAGACTGGCACCTGCTCAGAGCGATCGCCTTTCAACGTCCTGAGTTAATTGAACCCTATATTTACCTGCTGGATCTCGAAGCTTACGATGAAGCCTAACGGCGAAGATGAACCCGATTCTAACCGACATTTCCCTCGCGTTCTGGTTGGCGTTACAGGCGGTATTGCTGCCTATAAGGTATGTGAGATCGTCTCTGCTTTAGCAAAATCGGGGATTGAGGTTCAAGTTATCTTAACTGAGGCGGCCTGCGAGTTTATTTCCCCGCTGACCTTTGCCACCCTCAGCCGCCGTCCGGCTTACACCGATAAAGACTTTTGGCAGCCCATGCAAGGGCGTCCGCTACACATTCGTTTAGGCGAGTGGGCGGATATTTTTTTAATTGCCCCGCTAACAGCGAACACGCTGGCTAAACTGACCTATGGGCTAGCAGATAATTTATTAACCAATACCGTTTTAGCCTCTACCTGTCCGATTTTACTGGCTCCGGCCATGAATACGGATATGTGGGAGCAACCTTCCGTTCAGCAGAATTGGCAGAAGTTTCGGGAAAATCCCCGCATCCATAGTACCGGGATGGGGGTGGGCTTGCTCGCGTGCGATCGCATCGGCGCAGGGCGGATGGCCGAACCCGAAGAGATCGGCGCGCATTTAGAGTCTTTACTGCATACTCAGGGTAAACGCGACCTATCGGGAAAGCGAGTGCTAATTAGTGCTGGGGGAACGCGAGAACACTTCGACCCCGTGCGCTTTTTGGGCAACCCTTCCACCGGGAAAATGGGCGTCGCCGTCGCCCAAGCCGCCTTACATCGCGGCGCAACTGTAACGTTAGTGCATACTCCCCTAAGCGTTCCTCTCCCTCCCGGCTTGCAAACCGTTCCCGTAGTGAGTGCGGCGCAAATGCAGGAAGCGATCCTAACTTATTACACCGAAGCTGATTTTATCGTGATGGCTGCCGCCGTTGCCGATGTCAAGCCAGCCGAATACGTCAACCAAAAGTTACCCAAAAAACTATTACCCGATGCCCTCACCTTAGCCCCAGTTCCAGATATCGCCGCAGAATTAGGTCGCCGCAAACAATCCCATCAATGCTTAATTGGCTTTGCTGCACAAACAGGTGATTTTGTCAAGCCTGCCAGAGAAAAGTTGCACCAAAAAAACCTAGATGCGATCGCAGCCAACCCCATCGATCGCCCCGATAGCGGTTTTGGCAGCGATACCAACCAAGCCGTCTTTCTCGATCGAACCGGAAGACAGCAAAACGTCCCCGCTTGCAGCAAGCTGAAAATGGCCCACGAACTCTGGGACTTTGTTTTAGTGCTGAGTGCTGAGTGCTGAGTGGAAAGGGAGTTCCGAGTTCCGAGTTCCGAGTTCCGAGTGAAGAAAGTGGGGGGAAGGGAGTTCCGAGTTCTGAGTTAGAAAAGAGTACGGAGTTTTGAGGATCGCGTCAACTTAGATATTGCACCATTTTTAGTAAGTAGCGTTCGCCCGCCCGGAACTCAAGTTCCGGGCTAATAGCTAAAGTCCATTAAAATGGACTGAAATCCTTTTCCCCTAAGCGTTTAATCCTCTTCTTCCCCAACCCCTAACTCCCAATTCCCAACTCCCTTCTTTCCCCAACCCCTAACTCCCAATTCCCAACTCCCTTCTTTCCCCAACCCCTAACTCCCAATTCCCAACTCCCTTCTTTCCCCAACCCCTAACTCCCTTCTTCCCCCCATCTGCCTGATAAAATACTGGCGTTCACTTATCGGGTTTAGTGATGTCTGAGCAGCAGAAACTTGGAGCAGATGCGGTTGATGAAGCGATCGCCAAAGGGATCGATCTTGATGGTTCCCCTATTCCAGCCGCCAAACTGGAACTCTATCATCAAGTTATGGGTCTAGAAGCGGGAAGGCAGCGCAGCGGGGTTTCCAATACCATGCGATCGCGGATTGTGCGGATTGGAGCCAAGCATATCCCCCAGGTTGAACTCGATGAAATGCTGATGGCTGCTGACTTTGCGCCGCTCAAAGAAAAAGAAATCGCCTTTTATTACGGCAGCAAATAATCGCACATAGCCTGCATCCGCAGGCTAGTTGAACTCAGCCATTGAAAACGGGAAAAGCGCCGAAAATCTAAGTGTCACAGCCTTCTAGAGCTTGCAAAATTTTCCAGTGTTAGGGTGTGCAACAACAGAGCTTGACAACGTTTCGCCGAGGGCAACCCATCATGAAAAGATTATTCGCGTTATTCTTAGTCAGTGCGATCGCCTCTGGCTGTGCTGCTCAAGTTTCCAGCCAAACTCCCGGAAACTCGCCCTCTTCCCCTCAAGCGGAAAACCCCAACACCCCCGCTAGGCGGCAGCCTTTTGAGCTAGCCTACGTCCACTTCAACGTTAACGCCACCTCTGGGCCATTTGCCACCTCCCAAAACACAGGCTTGCAAGGTTGGTACAGCTACGATCCCACCACCCGCCAAATTATTGATTTACAATTTATCGATCAAGCCAATAACGATATTTCTAGCTCTTGTCGAGGCTTTACCCTACCCTCTAGCGGCTTAGGCTTAAATGGCGTTTGCGAATTGCCAGGTGGAAGTTACGAGTTTGGCAAGGCAGCGCACGGAACTAGCGGCGAACATGCCTTTAGCTATTTCTTTGACGCGGGTTCGGGAGGTGAAGGAATTGGTTCTGTCAGCTACAATCGAGCCAATAGTCCTGCTAATCTTCCCATCCAGACAGGGAATGCTGCACCGTCTTCTTCATCCTTGCTGCAAGTGGGAACCGTGCAAAGCTTAGTGACAGGCGATTTATTGTGTTACGCCACCTTATTAGACGAAAATAACGCCGAACATCAGCTAGGCGCAAGCTTTGAACTCTGTGCCGATGCCAGCCAATATCTGAATCGTAAGGTGAGTTTAAGCTATACCGAAGCGAATGTGAACGACTGCCAAAGCATCGAACCCTGTGGCAAAACTCGCCAGGAAACGATTATTAATGAGATGAAAATTGTGCAATAATTTGCCTTCAAGCATTGCAAAATGGGGCATCCGCGCAACACTTGGGTAAAATGGATGCTATCAACACAAGTCAACGAACTGAACAAATATAGGTCTGGTTTTTGACTTTGATTTAAAGGATCGACACCCTTGGCACTTTCTCCCCAACCGATTCAACGTGGTAAGCCGCTACACGCTCAAGCCTATCAAGCTTTGCGCGCCAGTATCTTTTCGGGTGCCTTAGCTCCGGGCGATCGCTTGGTGGAAACCCAGTTAGCACAACGCTTTCAGGTGAGCCGCACCCCCTTACGAGAAGCCTTGCGCCAGCTTCAGCAAGAGGGGTTAGTGACGGCAGATTTAGGGGGAGGGTTGCGCGTTACCACGATTTCGAGTACCGATGCGGTACAGCTTTATGATTGTCGCCTTGCTCTCGAAGCGCTTTCGGTGACGGGTGCTTGCCAAAATGCGACTAAGCAGCAGTTAAAAAGCTTATTAAATTATGTGGTGCAAGCGGAGAAGCTAGCCAATCAATCCGCAAGCGAGAAAAATGAGTTCCAGCTTTTAGATTTAGACTATCAATTTCATCACCTAATTGCGGAAAGTTCGGGAAATCGCTGTTTGGTGACGCTGCTGGATCGGGTATTTGATGCGATGGCGCTGTTGCGAATTCAAACTTTGCACCGCAACCCAGAAGTATTGGATATTCGCTTAGAACACCGCCAGATTTATGAGGCGATCGCATCTGGCAATCCTGAAGCCGCAAAAGCTGCCATTGACGCTCACCTAATCGCCAGTAAAGCTCGCGTCGTCCGAGAAATAGAAGGATTTAAAATCGAGGAGGATTAGCGCAATTCCGCTTAGGCGGATCGCTTTGAGCGAGAATCACCCCCTCAAACCTCTATCTCATATGACTTACACTCCCCCTCAAACCCTAAGTTTTGAGCAATTTATCGCTCAATATGGAGAAAATACGCGCTACGAACTTATTGACGGAGAATTGAGGGATAGGGAACCCACAGGACCTCATGAAGCCGTGGCTGGAAGTATTGCCGGTAGAATTTATGTTGAAATTTTCCGTTCTAACCTAAACTGGATAATCCCTAAGAATTGTTTAATAAAACCTTTATCTACCCAAGCGACAGCGCTACGTCCTGATGTCATTGTTTTAAATAAAGCTGAACTCAGTAAAGAACCGCTTTGGCAAACAGAACCCGTAGTTTGTAACGGCAAGACGATTCAACTGGTTGCTGAAGTTGTGAGTAGTAATTGGCAAGATGATTACGCCAGGAAAGTTGAAGAATATGCTTTTTTGAATATTCCTGAATACTGGATTGTGGATTTTCGGGGGTTGGGTGGCTTGCAATTTATCGGCAATCCCAAGCAACCGACTTTAACCGTCTATCAATTAGTGAATGGCATTTACCAGCAACAACAATATCGATTAGGAGAGCTAATTTCTTCTCAACTCTTTCCTGAGTTACAGTTGCGTTTAGATGATTTAATTCTGGCTTAAAATATGCTATAATTTGAAATTAAACTAGCAATTTTTTAGCCATGAAACGGTCTTATTTAGTGCTTTTATTGAGTGCTGGCTTGGCTGCGATGGGCGCAACTTTGAACGCCCAAACCGTGCATTCGCAGACGTTGGAAACCGTTGGGAGATTTAGGGTTGGTCAAGTTAGACAGAATAGACCGGGAAATGAAAATTTAATGGCTCAAACAGATATCGTAGCGTTGGAACAAGCCTTGCATCAACAAGTGAACGCGTATCGCCAAACCCAAGGCTTGCAACCGCTGCAACTCGACGATCGCATGAGCCAACTTGCTCGCACTCACTCCCAGAATATGGCGTCTGGGGGCGTTGCTTTTGGTCATGGGGGATCGCAACAGCGATTTAGTGCGATCGCGCAGCAAGTTCCCTACAGCCAAGTTGCAGAAAATGTTGCTTACAACTTCGGTCATGCTAACCCAATCGAACAAGCCGTTCAAGGTTGGATTAGAAGTTCAGGTCATCAAAGAAACATGACCGGGAATTACTCTTTAACAGGAATTGGCATTGCCAGAAATGCCAGGGGAGAATATTACTTTACTCAAATTTTTGTGCGTCCCCGTTAATTCAGAACCTTATAATGTTGGGTTGACCCTAAGCCGGGGGCGCTCATTAGCGTCATCGCCAGCTTTGATAGTAAAAAATTATGGAGACTTTAGGGTATAAGCGCTTTAGAGTTGCGTACCCTAGAGTTGGACTGCGATGAAGTGAAAAGTATGAGTTCAGCAGATGACTCTAGGAATCAATATCAGTAGCGCCACGGTGGAGAAGGGTGTTTTTGCTCGTCATGAAACCTTTCATCCCCGGTTTGGCTGGCTAAAAAAAGGATTTGATCGCGCTCTTGAGGATAGCCAAGTTTTCCTACGAGACGATGCTACCGTGCAATTGGGCATCGGGAAAAACATGGTGCGATCGCTGCGCTATTGGGAAGCGGCGTTTAAGTTACTCCAAGATGACGAACCCACCGAGTTTGGTCAACAACTCCTAGGCGAGAACGGTTGGGACACTTACCTAGAAGATCCGGCTTCCCTGTGGCTCCTGCATTGGAAACTCCTAGAAGCTCCTTGTTCAGCTACCGCTTGGGATTTTACCTTTAACGCTTTTCGCCCGGTGGAATTTACCTTTGAGGAGTTGTTCTACCAGCTTTGCGACTATCGCGATCGCATCATCCCTCGAATCGCCGATTCATCTCTCAAGAAGGATGTAAGCTGCCTGCTCAAAATGTATGTCGAGCAGCCTGCTAAATCCAATGGGGGTGAAGAATCGCTGGATTGTCCGTTTACTCAGCTAGGACTGATTCACACCGCCGGGGATAGCCGTCATTATACGTTTCGGATTGGCTATAAACCCACCCTGCCCTTTGAAATCATTGTTTATGCCTGCCTCCACCACAGCCATCGGTTTAACCCGACAGCACGCCGTATTCCCTTAGCTAAACTGTTGTATGACCCTGGAAGTCCGGGCTTAGTCTTTCGGCTGACTGAAAGCGCCATTGGCGAAGCGATTGAAGGAACGGCTCGTCAATTTAAGCAGTTAGGCATTTCTGACGTAGCTGGTAAGCTGGAATTCTTCTTTGAGGAGGAACCATTAGAATTAGCAGAAGCAATCCTCAACCATTATTACCAGAGAGCATGAAGGAGAAAACGTGACGGGCAAACCCCTATCCGCCTATTTTGAACTCCATCGTCGTTACTATCGTTCAGTCAACTTAGAACGAGACTTTAACCGAGCAGATGCAGTTCAAGGCTACGTTCCGACGGAACGCTCAACCGATGCTTTGCGGCGGATTTTATTAGCCTTAAAGAATCCGAATGCTCACCGCGCTTGGACAATGACCGGGGTTTATGGAACCGGAAAATCAGCATTTGCTCAGTATTTGGCGTGTTTGTGTGCGCCCGAAAATTCTGGAGTACGGCGGGAAGCGTTGGCGATCGCACATCGGGCGTTTGGGGAAGAAAGTGCTGAAGTTGCCGCTATTGAGGAGAGTTTACCCGAACAGGGGTTACTAAGAGCCGTAGCCACCAGCCAACGAGAACCCCTGGCTTGGACAATTGCCCGTGCGTTAGCCAATGGGGCCGAACTGTTTTGGCCGAGCAAGCACGCGCCTGACTTTGTACGCCAGTTAGTAGACTGGAAAGTTGAAATAGAAAGCGGCAAACCTCAAAAAATCACCAATCAACAGGTGATGACGGCTTTGCAGCAAATGGTAGAAGCGGCAAACGTCAGCGTATTTTTGATTGTGGATGAACTGGGAAAATCGCTGGAATATGCGGCCCGACACCAGGGGACAGAGGATCTCTATCTGTTGCAGCAAATCGCCGAATTGCGGCTAAAAGCCAAGCACCAGGTTTATTTTTTGGGAATTCTCCATCAATCCTTTGCGGGGTATAGCGAACGGTTAGCCGCCGTTGAACAAGGCGAATGGTCAAAAATTGAAGGCCGCTTTGAAAGTATTCTATTTGCTGAGTCGCCGAGTCAGATGACGCGGTTGATCGCCCAAGCGATCGATCGCACCCAGGCCGATCCCGTCGGGTTAGTGATTCGCGATCGCGCCCAGGAGTGGTTTGAGGTGCTGCAACCCTTGAGCGCGGAAAACGAAATTTCTGAAAAGGTGCTGGCGAATGCTTATCCGTTTCATCCCATCGCTGCTTTAGTTTTGCCGTTGCTGTGTACGCGCTACGCCCAGAACGATCGCTCTTTATTTACCTTTTTAACCAGCGATGAAACCTATGCTTTCCCGCAATTCCTGAAATCGGAAATGCTGATTGGCGATCGCATCCCGACGCTCAAACTTCACCAACTCTATGATTACTTTGTCGAATCAGTAACGGGTTTAGCCTCTCGGATCAATCTCCAACGGTGGGTAGAAATCCAAGGATTAATTCAGGATGCGCGAGATAAAGATCCAGATGTCCTCAAGGTTCTTAAAACCATTGGAATCTTGAATTTGGTGACAACTACAGGTGTTCTGCGAGCCACGCGTCAGTTGGTAACGCTGGCGCTGTGTAACCAAGCCAACGACTTAACGGAACAAAAACACTGGGACAATGTAATTAAAACCCTGCAACAGCGCGGGCTGATTACCTATCGCAGCCAGCTTGATGAGTTGCGAATTTGGGAAGGTTCGGACTTTAACGTTGAAGCGGCTATCTACTCATTGCTGGAACAGGATCGAACGCCTCTAGCTGAATTGCTCTCAACTATTCGCCCTCTGAAACCCTTGGTGGCGGAACGTCACTATACTAAAACGGGTACTTTGCGTTACTTTGAGCAGCAGTATATCGATAGCTTTACCCAATTAAGCGCGTTACGCTGTTCGACAGCCAGCTATGACGGGTTGATTGCTTACTGGATGGATGCCTCTTCACCCGAACAGATTCCCGCACAGACGGTTGAGGGGAAACCGTTGATTGTGGTGAGTACAACAAAACTGGATTTGTTAAAAAGCCGCGCCCAGGAATTTCTTGCCCTCAGTACAATTCAGAAGAAAGCGCCAGAGTTACAGAATGATGGGGTAGCGCGTCGAGAAGTGCGCCAACGTCTCGTAGAGGCGGAACGGCTTTTAGATGAGACACTCTCGCAAGCTTTCAATTGGGTAGACGGACAAAATAACTGTTGGATTAAAGGACAACCGCAAGAGATCCGACAGGCGAGGATCTTTCAATCGAATTTATCAGATTTGTGCGATCGCACCTATCCCCAAGGCTTAGTTCTAGATAACGAGTTGATTAATCGTCGGGAATTGACTTCCCAAGGCGCTAAAGCGCGACGAGTCCTGATTGAGGCGATGTTGGAGCATGGCAACCAGGAACGTTTAGCCTTAGAAGGTTATGGGCCAGAAGTGGCTATTTATTACTCGGTTCTAGAGGCAACTGGGATTCACGGAAGTGAGAATGGCGAATGGGGTTTCTATCCACCGCGTCAAGAGTCGGGAGTCGCAAGAGTTTGGCAAGCTATCGAAGACTTTTGTCTGGAGGCGAAGGAGGAACAGCGATCGCTCGATCTACTCTACCAACAATTAGAACAGCCTCCCTATGGGGTGAAGCAAGGGGCTATTCCAATTTTGCTGACTGCTCTCCTGCTTTACCATATTGATGACATTGGGGTTTACAAGGATGGGACGTTTATCCCCATTCTGGGTTCTGAACACTTTGAGCTATTGGTAAAAGACCCGGCGCGATTTTCGGTGAAGTATTTTGAGATCGTGGGATTGCGATCGCAGGTGTTCAAAGAACTCGAAGCTATCTTAAAATCTCCTAAATCGCAAATGCCTTTAGGTATTCGGAACACTACGCTGTTAGGTGTCACTAAGCCGCTGTTTCAGTTTGTCAAAAAGCTACCCGCCTATACACTCAAAACCAAACGTTTGAGTTCGGAAGCCCAAGCCGTTTTGCAAACCTTACAGAAAGCACAAGAACCTGATGAACTGTTGTTTACCTCTTTGCCTCAAGCCTGTGGACTGAGTGCGATTAATACAGAGGATGCTGACGATGGCACAACAGCCAAACTCCTCCGCAAGAAGCTGGTGCAAGCCCTTCAGGAAATTCAGACGGCTTACGAGCGTTTGCTGAGTACCAGTAAATCGCGGTTGCATGATGCTTTTGGCATCCGCAGTGACGAAAGTAACCTGAGAAAAGATTTAGGCGTTCGTGCGAGTTATCTAGTTGGGCAATGTGTTGAACGCCTGCTCAAAAGTTTCGCCCTAGCCGCAGTTGATGAGACAAAAACAGATGCGGAGTGGCTAGCAGCGCTAATTATGATTGTGGCGGATAAGCCTGCTGAGTCTTGGACAGATGAGGATGTTACAGGATTTGAGGTCAAACTCAGCGACTTAGCTAGACGGTTCAAGAACCTAGAAGCCCTACAAACCGCTGTTGCGGCTAAGGGAAAGCAGGGGTTTGAGGCACGCAAAATTACGGTGACTCGTCCCGATGGCGAAGAAACGAACCAAATGGTTTGGTTTGACAATGAGCAAAAGGATCGAATTGAAAGTTTGTCAGAGGAAATTTTGGGAACTCTAAGTAAGGAAGATACTCAACTTCAGCAAGCTGTCGTTGCTAAATTAATTGAGAGAGTTCTGGGGACAATCCCCCAAGATCAACTGGCTCAAATGCGGGACAAGCAACAAAATCAAAAGTATGAGCAAAAAAACAGTTAGGCACATTTTAGGTTTATCCGGAGGAAAGGACAGCACCGCCTTAGCAGTTCTACTGCATAAAGATATTCCAGAAATGGAATATTTCTTTTGCGATACCCACAAAGAACTTCCAGAAACTTATGAATACATAGAGCGGATTAAAGCTCGTCTAGGGATTAAAATTCATTATCTCAGTGCAAAACGAGGATTCGATCATTGGCTGGAAATTCATGATGGCTTGTTACCGTCACCTCAAAAGCGATGGTGTACGGTCATGATGAAAATTAAACCCCTTGAGGAATTTGTAGGGAATGATGAAGCTATTAGTTATATAGGCATTCGTGCAGATGAGAACCGTGAGGGGTATATCTCAACCAAGCCAAATATCAAGCCTGTTTTTCCTTTTAAGGAACGGAGGCTAGTTAAAGCTGATATTTTCCGAATTCTTGAAGAAAGTGGTATCGGGGTTCCAGATTATTATCGCTGGCGCAGTCGCTCTGGTTGCTTTTTCTGCTTTTTCCAACGCAAATATGAGTGGGTAATGTTAGAGCAAGAACACCCTAACTTATTTGCTAAGGCTATTGAGTATGAAGAAAATCATAAGGATGGAAGAACTTATACTTGGACTGATGGTGAAACTTTACGGGAACTAATAGCACGTAAGGATGAAATTATTGCCAAGCATGAAAAGGCAATGAGTAGAGCCAAAGATACAAAAGATGCTCCCAATCAATCACTAGCCGAAGCTTTAGAGGCGGTTTTAGAGGAGGAAGACGATGAATTGCCTTGTTTAGTTTGTCATCTTTAATTTAAGGAATTTAAGTAAAGATGACTTTCAGTTTTTTAATAAATAGACCTTTAACTTAGAAAAAAAGAGGTTATTTTGCTCTTTGATAGCCTACTATCACGAACAGACGACGAGACTTTACAGAGCTTACTCGGTAGCGCCACAGTTCGCCTGATCGGGCTTCTAGACCCTAGCCTTACTACCTCTACTTATCTGCGAGAACTACTACTCACTTTGCACTCACGCGAGAGTTTGTTGCTATCAAAAGATACTCGCTCTCACTTATTTGAACTCCTACGACCAAAAGAAGCTGAAATTCTTGCTTTAATCTTAGATGCTCCAGACCATCGAGATGTTTACCAAGCTTTGAAAGAGGTTAAAATTCGTCGTGGTTCCGATCGCGAACGCGCCCTCTTTGACTTCTTTGAACTGAATGTTCCCCAACCTGAAGTAGCAATAGAGGTTCCATCAGCAGAGTTAACCACACCTCAATACTCCTTATTTGCTCACCAACGCCGTGCCGCACAGCAGGTTAAAAAGTACCTTGCCCAAGAACCCCACCGCGTTCTGCTGCATATGCCAACGGGAGCGGGAAAGACACGCACAGCGATGAATATTATTGCTGACCATTTGCGATCGCACGAACCCACCGTTGTTGTTTGGCTAGCCTACAGTGAAGAACTTTGCGAACAAGCTGTTGCTGAATTTCAACGGGCTTGGGGATATTTGGGCGATCGCCAACTGTCGGTTTATCGCTTCTGGGGAACCCACGAAATCAACATAGAGGAGATACGAGACGGTATTATCGTGGCTGGACTCTCTAAAGTGTATAGCGCTGCCAAACGCAGCATCAGATTTATTAACCTACTGGGCGTGCGTTCCTCTTTAGTCATTATTGATGAAGCGCATCAGGCGATCGCTGAAACTTATCAACTCATTCTCGATAGTTTGGTAATTCCCTACGAAAACACATCGCTGCTAGGACTAACAGCTACGCCGGGACGCACTTGGGCAGATATCAGCGCTGATGCCAAACTTGCCCAATTTTTTGCACGCTGCAAAGTCACTCTAGACGTTCCCGGTTACGATAACCCCATAGATTACTTAGTGGCAGAGCAATACCTAGCAAAAGCCCAGTACCGCTCCCTGCTTTACGATAGCGGTTTAACGTTAACTGCACGAGACTTAGCACAAATCCAAACAGATTTAGAAATCCCCCAATACATTCTTAACCGATTAGCAGAAGACGAACAGCGCAACCTACGAATCATTTTAGAAATTGAAAACCTAACCTATCGCCATCAACGAATTCTAGTTTTCGCTACTTCTGTAGAACACGCCAAACTCTTAGCCTCCGTACTACGAACAAGGGGCTTCAACGCAGATGCTATTACTGCGGATACTCCCTCCTATCAGCGAGAACGCTTAATTAGCAGCTTCAAAGACCATACACCAGAACCCAAAGTTCTCTGTAATTATGGTGTCCTGACTACCGGATTTGATGCCCCCCGTACCAGCGCAGCGCTAATTGCGCGTCCTACTAAATCTCTTGTCCTATACAGCCAAATGGTGGGGCGTGCTATTCGAGGAGTGAAAGCTGGAGGCAACGAAATTGCGGAAATCGTCACTGTAGTTGATAGTAACCTACCGGGCTTTGGCTCTGTAGCAGAAGCTTTTAGCAATTGGGAGGATGTTTGGCTGAACGATTCTTAGCTGAACTCCAACTTTGCTAATTTTCACTGATGCCGCTGTAACTATGAATTGCGTTACAGAACTGGGCATTCTAAAGCTAGACCATTAAATAAACTTGGAAACTTCGGACAAATGGCACCTAATCCCCATGATATCGTTCCTGCCCATCTTGCAGTTCAGGCAATGCGTGATAATGGATACAAAAATGCCGCCTATGCGATCGCCGAACTGATGGATAATTCGATCCAGGCAGGTGCCACTCAGGTTGAATTACTCTGTGCTGAGAAGAAAGAGTTAGTAAATTCCAGACAGCGATCGCGCATTCATCAAGTTGCTGTTTTAGATAATGGTTGTGGAATGGATGCCAGCGTGTTGCGGATGGCGTTGCAATTTGGGAATGGCACTCACTTGAATGAAGAAGACGACCGCAGAGGGATTGGTCGCTTCGGTATGGGGCTACCATCTTCTTCTATTTCTCAATGCCAGCGCGTTGAAGTTTGGTCTTGGCAAGAAGACCTAGAAAATGCTCTCTATAGTTATCTCGATCTCAACGAGATTCGCCAAAAGCAGATGACTGAGGTGCCTGAACCGCAACCCAAACCAGTACCCACCCTTTGGCAAAGAGTAGGTAACTCTTTTGAGAACAGCGGAACCCTGGTTGTTTGGTCAAATATCGATCGTTGCATCTGGAAAACAAGTAGCTCTATTATTGATAATTCTGAACTCCTTATTGGCAGAATGTATCGGAAATTTTTGGATAACAACGAAGTAGAAATTCGGATGCTTGCCTTTGATGTAGACGCTCTAATTCCTATCGGTAATGAACGAAAAGCTCTACCAAATGATCCCAGTTATCTAATGGCAAGAACGTCTTGCCCTGCACCCTTTGATAAAACTCCTATGTTTCAACCGTGGGAAGGACAAGATAAGTATGAGGCAACCGTTACGATTGATTTTAGAGGGAAGCCTCATGAAGTCAAAGTGCGCTACTCTGTCGCTAAAGAAGAAGCTAGATTAATTGGTAAACCTGGGGTTAATCCAGGCGACTTGCCATACGGCAAACACGCAGCTAAAAATATTGGTATTTCGCTAATGCGAGCAGGTCGAGAATTAGAACTCGATCAAGAATTAGTGATTAAATATGACCCAACTGAGCGCTGGTGGGGAGTTGAAATTGACTTTCCTCCATCTCTAGACGATTTGTTTGGCGTGACTAACAATAAACAAACAGCTCGTAACTTTACTGAAATTGCTAAGTTAGATATTGAAACTCTTCTCCAGAATGGTAAGACCATCAACCAACTTAAGGAGGAACTCAAAGAAGATGAAGATCCAAAAGGTCCTCTACTCGATCTTGTATACAAAGTAGATAATCAACTTAAAATTATTCGCCGTTGGGTAAAAGCACAGACAAAAGACACTCGCAGTAGCCAAAAGCGTTATCAAGATCACATTCCTGAGAAAGTAGCCACTGCGATCACAACAGAGCGCAAACAAGAAGGACATCAAGGCGGAAGCGATAAAGACGAATTATTACCTAGAGAGCAGCGTCAGGAATTTATTGAGAAAACTTTGGTTGAGCAGGGTGTAGCTGAAACTACAGCTAAAGAACTTGCAGCAACGACTGTCGATGACGGACTCAAGTACACCTTTGCTGAAGCTGACTTAGAAACTGCTGCCTTCTTTTCTGTCAAACCAAGAGGTGGTGCCATTATTGTCACCCTCAATACTAGCCATCCAGCCTATAAAAATTTGGTCGAGGTCTTGGAAGAAGAAGTAGAAGGAGTTGATGTAGAAACTTTGCGCGATCGCCTGACCAACTCTCTAGAAGGCTTAAAATTACTCCTAATGGCATGGGCGCGATATGAAGATGAACAGCCTGATGGCAAAAGAAAACAAGCTGCTCAAGATGCGCGAGTAGACTGGGGACGCATTGCTCGACGATTTCTAGAGCGTGAAGAATAACTGAAGCCAATTGTGATTTTACCAGGAACTCAGTTAGAAAAGCTTTGTGTAGAAGCGTGCGATGAGGTTGTACTTGTTGCACCTTTTGTCAAGGCTTTTGTATTAAAAGAACTTTTAGCCAGGATATCTACTGACATAACTGTACGGTGTGTTACGCGATGGCAGCCTGAAGAAATCTTAAGGGGTGTAAGCGACCTTGAAGTATGGTCTTTAATCAAGAAACGTCCTCGCTCATCCCTTTGGCTTCGGTCTGACTTACACGCAAAATTTTACCGGGCTGATGAAAAATGCCTCATCGGTTCGGCTAACTTAACTGCTAAAGCTTTGGGATGGTTAAATTCACCTAACTTAGAGTTATTAGTACCTTTACCTGCTAGCGAATCAATTCTTAAAGCATTCGAGACTGAGTTATTTAGAGGGTGCGTTCAAGTTAATGAAAGTTTGTTCGAGCAAATGTCAGAAACAGTACAAATCCTAGCGGAACAATATCCTAGCTTATCACCCTTGATTTCTGACACTCCAGATAATTTCCAAGGCGAAATATCCCCTTCCGTCGAGCAAACCCTAGTTGAAGCTTGGCTTCCAACCCTGCGGAATCCAGCAGACTTATATGTAGCTTATTCTGGAAAACTAGAACAACTAACTACAGCAGCACGCGAGACAGCGCTTTCAGATTTGCGATCGCTACCTACCCTTCCTAACCTTTCAAAAATAGCATTTGAAAGCTGCATCGGTACTCTTTTACTTCAAAAACCGATTGTTCAAAAAGTAGACGCATTAGTTGAAACTTCGCAACGATTTGGTGCTGTACGAGATTTACTTGCTTCTCTACCTTGTGCAAATTTGCCAGATTTTGATCCTAGCCGAGCATGGCAAACGTTAATGCGCTGGTTACTCTTTTTCCTTCCCCAACGCTATGCTTTATCAGTACCAAATCACTCAGAGATTTTCTATCGAGTCAATCCTAGGACGTAATTAGTAGTAACAGAACAACAAACAATGGATACTGAAGTATCAAAAAATCACCCAATTTATCTTGACTATCACGCGACAACTCCAGTCGATCCTAGGGTGGTTAATCTTGTCTGCCACTACATGAGTGAAGAGTTTGGCAATGCTAGTAGTGTGGATCATACTTGGGGCGATCGCGCCGAGCAAGCGATCAAACAAGCGGCTAAACAGGTGGCTGAACTGATTGATGCTTCTCCTAGAGAAATCGTTTGGACATCTGGGGCAACCGAAAGCATTAACCTCGCGATTCAGGGAAGCCTGTCTCCCAACCCAGAGAAACCTCACCACATTGCACTGCTACCCCTAGAACATCAAGCGGTTCTCGATACCTGCCAAATGCTAGAGAAACGCGGTTGGGCAAAGCTAACTTACCTGCAAGTAGACTCCAAAGGCAGACTGAACCTCAACCATTTAGAACAGGTTTGTACTGAAGGACTGTCGCTTCTGTGCGTCATGGCGGCCAATAATGAAATTGGTAACATCTATCCGATCCAAGCGATCGCACAAATTGCCCAGCGTCACTCCATTCCCTTCCTCTGTGATGCCTCCCAAGCCGTCGGTAAAATCCCCATCCACTTTAACCAGTGGGGAATCACCTATCTCGCCATCTCCGCCCATAAACTCTATGGCCCTAAAGGGGTTGGCGCATTAGTTGTCAAAAAAGGATATCACCTAGAACCGTTGATTTTTGGCGGAGGACATCAGAAAGGGATGCGCTCTGGAACCCTTAACGTTCCCGGTATTGTCGGATTAGGGGAAGCCTGTCGCCTGCGTCAACTGGAAATGATAGACGATGAAAACGCGATCGCCCAAAAACGCAATCGGCTTCAGTCGCTCCTTTCAACAAAAATTCCAGATTTGATCGTCAATGGTGACACTGACAACCGACTGGCAGGAAACCTTCACATTTCTATTCCCGGCATTCCCAATAGTGCAGTGGTTGCTAGAGTTCGCCATCAACTAGCAATCTCCACAGGTTCGGCTTGCTCTTCTGGCGTTGAAGCTCCATCTCACGTTTTGCAAGCGCTGAAATTACCTGATGAAGCAGTCGATGGCGCGTTACGCCTTGGGGTGGGTAAATTCACCACCGACACAGAGATTAAGCAAGCTGCGATCCTGATGACCCAAGCCTACCGCCAAATTCAGCAACTTTTAGAAGGATTGTAATGACTAGGTTTCAGTTATTTGATGGGGTTAAGCTAACTTATGATTCGCCACAAGTGACGATAGAGCGATTGCTATAATTAGGGCATTGTATGGCAATAGAAATTAACGAGTCAGAGCAATTACTTGAAAATTCTTAAGATGTTATGATTTCTCAAACAACTGAACATCTGTTTTCTTTTGAGGAATATCTAGCTTATGACGATGGGACGGATAATCGCTATGAATTAGTTGATGGAAAACTAGAACTGATGAACCCGCCAACTTTTAGGCATTTGTTAATTGCTGATTTTCTGCAAGACAATTTTAAGGCAGAAATCAGGCGGGTAGGTTTACCTTGGCTCTGTTTTAGAGAGGCAGGAATTAGAACGGGATGGCGAAAATCGAGATTATCCGATCTTTATATTGTTCCTGTTGAACAGGTGCGGGATTTTCTAGATCGATCTGCTGTTACTGAGATACCACCTTTGTTAGCTGTTGAGGTTGTTAGTCCTGAATCTATCAATCGTGACTATCGTTATAAGCGTTCTGAATATGCAGCTTTAGAGATTCCTGAATACTGGATTGTAGACCCGATTGATTCAAAGGTTACGGTTTTATTGTGGGAAGAAGGCTTATATGAGCAAACAGAATTTACTGGAAGTCAGCAAATTATTTCTAGGACGTTTCCAGAATTAGCGATTACGGTTGAGCAAGTCTTAGCGGCGGGTAATATTAGTTAAGGGATATGAGGCGAATTGCACCCGCACTCATCTTGCAAAAATATGGAGGATAGGGAACTCGAATCCCTGACCTCTGCGGTGCGATCGCAGCGCTCTACCAACTGAGCTAATCCCCCGCGAGATATTCTGATTTCAGAATATTCAGCATTCTCCATTATAACACAGAAGGAGCCAGCTTAGAATAGAGTTGCTGCACTCGGTCTAGCTCTAACTCGTGGAGATAATCTACCGCCCAATTCGCTTGACGCTGAATCATGTGATAGGGATAAGTATTTGCCACCCCCACCACCTGCATCCCCGCCCGTTTAGCCGCTTCAATACCCGCAGGCGTATCTTCAATTGCCAAACACTCGGTACTGCGAAGTTGCAGTTCGGGATATTTCTGGTTCAGGCGTTCCACCGCCAACAGATAGCCATCCGGTTCTGGCTTGCTGACGGTAATTTCATCGCCCCCTACCAGCACCTCAAAATTCTGAGTTAAATGCGATCGCTCTAACACTAACTCAATTTCCGAACGCAGCGCCCCACTCACCACCCCTAACTTCAGATGCGCCACCCGAAACTTATAAATCAGGTCTTCCACCCCCGGAAAAATCGGCATCTTGTCCAACTGCGCCAACTGCTGGCAATAAGCCTCGGCCTTACGCGCAATCAGATCGTTAATAATGCGATCGTTAATTGCCCGACCGCGCCGTTCCCACAACTGGGTTAAACAAGCGCGATCGCTGCGACCTAAACACACTTGATTATAATCTGGGGGATTCGGGCGTAAATTCTCCGCCAACAACACCTCATTGATGAGTTGTCGATGGATCGGCTCATCATTAATAATCACCCCATTAAAATCAAACAGAACGGCCTTCAGACTCATGCGGATGTTCCAAACGCGGGAGCAGCAATCCCTCCAGAATTAGCATACTCTGGTTGGGCGACACTCATCTCCCTGGCTCTGGCATTTCCTTCCTCGGCGCGGATCGGTTTAATGCCCGATGTCACCTGCTGCACCCACCAAACCTCCTGAGTGCGAACCGCCTCAAAACCTGCCGCCCCCATCCAGGCGTCCAAATTCCCCTCCGCAAATAAGCGAATATAGGGTTCCTCAAAGATATCCATCAGCCAGTTTGTCTGACGCAGCGTGTTTTGGTTGCCATCTAGCACCAACATTTGTCCGCCCGCACTCAGCAGCCGGAAGGCTTCGCGTAAAATTGCCTGCGTCACTTCTGGGGGCGTCTCATGAAATAGCAGCGATGCTGTCACCAAGTCAAACGAAGCATCAGGATACCCCGTGGCTTCTGCTTGTCCGTGTCGCCAGTGGATATTCAAACCCGCCTGAGTTGCCTTGTAGTCGGACATCACCAGCATATAAGGCGATAAATCTAAACCAATCACCTCGGCATTGGGAAAGGCTTGTTTCAACATCAGCGTCATTGTTCCCGTACCGCAGCCTAGATCGAGAATGCGCCGGGGTTGGACTTTGATGGCATCTATTAGCCCTTGTCGCACCCAAGTTTCATTCGGAGGTAGCACGTATTGCGTCACCGGATCGTAGGAAACCGGAGCGCTAGGGTTGAGATATCCCCCCTGAATCCCGTGGAAGTTTTGACTAGCATAGTAATCGGGGTAGGTGAGGTCAGCACGACGGAAGCGATCGCTCTCAGTTTCCCAGTCAATACTCCGGGAGAACTCGCGCAACTCCTCTTCGTTAATCAAGAGCCGTACTACAGGGCTGAGAAACTTTTCCCAAAGTGTATCTTTCCCAGTTGCCATAATCTTTACCCCTTAAGCAGCATGGTTACTTTACAAAGTGTAACAAATAAGTTTAAATGCGGAATAGATGTAATACAAATGTAGTATTACTAAGAGCGATCGCTCTCCTATCCTCAATTTCTAACCCCTAACTCCTAAAGGTATGCCCTACGAACCTCTAAACATCTCAACCCCCGTTCCCGTCCTATCTTGGGCAAACCACGAACTGGGGTATGAAGAACTCAAAATGGCGAAAAACGTCGCCGCCCTCCCATTTGTCTTTAAACACGTTGCCCTGATGCCAGACGTTCACCTCGGCAAAGGGGCCTTAGTCGGTTCAGTCATTGCCACCAAAGACACCATCATTCCCGCCGCCGTCGGCGTTGATATTGGTTGCGGGATGGCGGCGGTGAAGACGCCTTACAGCGCCGATCAACTGGAAGGGAAACTCAAGAAAATTCGCTCCGATCTCGAAGCGATGATTCCCGTTGGGTTTAACGAAAACAAGGATGTGGACAAAACTGCGGGTAACTGGCAAGGATGGTCTAGCTTTAAAGACCTGCACAAAGGCGTGCAAGACTTGAAAAGCAAGGCGATGAAGCAAATGGGTTCCCTGGGTGGGGGCAACCACTTTATTGAAGTGTGTGTCGATACCGAAAACCAAGTGTGGCTGATGCTGCATTCGGGTTCTCGGAATATTGGCAACGTCTTGGCGCAGTGCCATATCAACAGCGCCAAAGAATTAGCCAAAATGACCAACACCTATTTACCCGATCCCGATTTAGCGTATTTTGTCGCCCAATCTCCAGCATTTGCTGCCTACTGGCACGATCTGCAATGGGCGCAAAACTATGCGCGTTACAACCGCGATGTGATGATGGCCCGCTTTAAAAAGATTGTGGAAAAACATCTAGCAGGCGGCAAACCCATGAAACCCTTACTTGAGGTTAACTGCCACCATAACTATGCGGAAAAAGAAGTCCATTTCGGCGAGGAAGTGTACGTCACCCGCAAAGGGGCAGTACGGGCCCAAAGTGAAGATTACGGAATTATTCCCGGTTCTATGGGCGCTAAATCATACATCGTTAAGGGCAAGGGAAATGCTCACAGCTATTGCTCTTGTTCCCACGGCGCGGGGCGGCTGATGTCTCGCAATAAAGCTAAAAATCAGTTCTCCCTTGACGATTTGCTCGCCCAGACTCAAGGCGTTGAATGCCGCAAGGATCGCGGGATTTTAGATGAAATTCCAGGCGCTTACAAACCCATTGAACAGGTGATGGAAAACCAGGCGGATCTGGTGGAAATTGTCGCCACTCTCAAGCAGGTGGTTTGCGTTAAAGGTTAAGTTGACAGGCGGGCAATGCCCGCTTTTTTTTCAGCAATCTTTCTTGAATTTAGATTAAGAAAAGGTGAGTATTATTACTTTCTGGAAATGCATCTCTCTATAGGCTTATGCCTTAAGTGAGACGGCAGCTCAAAATGCGGGTTTTACACTGATTGTTTGTTAACAAAAGTTAAGGGAAACGATCGCTGTGAAAAAGACACTCGTCAAACAGTTCGCTGCTTTAGTCAGCGCGATCGCACTCGGTACCGGAGTGGGAGTAAGTGCAACGGCTCAAACCCCACAACCTCTTCCTGAAAGTCCACAAACCGCGCCCGGAACAACAACCCCAGAAGCTACTCCTGGAACCGCGCCCGGAACAACAACCCCAGAAGCTATCCCCGGAACCGCACCCGGAACAACAACCCCAGGAGTTACCCCTGAAACTCCTGGTGCAGAAGCACCCCAAGAAGCTACGGGCAACATTGTAGAACTTGCTTCTAGCAACGGTTCTTTTCAAACCCTCGTTCAAGCTGTTGAGTCTGCTGGTTTAGCTGAAATTCTCACAGGCGAAGGTCCTTATACCGTGTTTGCGCCCACTGATGAAGCGTTTGCGGAACTCCCAGAAGGTCTTTTAGAACGGCTTCTCCTTCCCGAAAACCGCGAAATTCTGCAACAAATTCTGGCTTACCATGTGGTTCAGGGTGAAATTCCTTCGAGTGAAATTAGCCCTGGAACCGTGGATACCTTATTTGGGGGTGTTTCGGTGGATGTTGAAGGCGATCGCGTAATCGTTAACGACGCCAGCGTCATCCAAGCAGACATTCAAGCCACTAATGGCATCATCCACGCGATCAACCGCGTTCTATTACCCCCCCAAGTTCAAGAACTTTTAACCTCTCAGTTAGAAGCCGAACTCCAACAAAACTAGCTGATTGACTGACACTCACTGCTGAAAGTCCTATGCTGTCATAGGTTGAAGTCCGAAACCCAACACAACCCTTGCTGCTGTTGGGTTTCGCTAACACTAACCCAACCTTGTATATTGACAGAAGTAGTAGACCGTCCCAACTCCCTTCTTCCCTCCCACCTCCCCACCCTCTTCTTCCCCAACCCCCAATTCCCAACTCCCTTCTTCTTCCCCCCAACTCCCAACTCCCAATTCCCAACTCCCTTCTTCTTCCCCCCCAACTCCTAACTCCCAATTCCCAACTCCCTTCTTCCCCCCCTGCGCTCAATTGCCCTATGATATGGGTTGGAGATGATTCAACTGTTTTGCTAAAAATACTGTCATTATGGATATTTTGTCGTTGGGTTGGGTTTCGCTGTTGGTTTTGTTTACGTTCTCGATCTCGATGGTTGTTTGGGGTCGTAACGGTTTCTAATTGCTGTCGATTGCGTGTCAGACATGGAATCTCCCATTTTTACAGGGCTAGCTGTTGTGGCGTTTGGTTTGATGGTTGTTGTGAGTGGGGGCATTCTCTATCTTACGGCGGCTGAGTGGCGCGATCGCAGAAGGCGCGATCGCGAACAGCGAGAACGCTAATAAACCAAAGGGTAAGCGATGCTTACCCTTTTCGCGTTCCAGGGGTGGTTTCTAAGGGCATTTGAGCAAAATGTTCGAGTAGCAGCCGATGGACAAAGATATATCCACCCCCCACTTTTTGCAGAAAAATCCGCTCTGTGGCGTAATCTAAAAAGCGGCTATAATTCCAGGGAATGCAGCCTTGGCAGTAAAGGATTAGACGCAATATCAGATGTTTTAAACAGGCTTCTCCTCCCCCCACGACTAAGCCAAAGGATAAGCCGCATAGCGCCCAAAAATTGACGCGGAACTCGCACACCCAGGCAATTAACCCAGGAATGAGGATGCCAAATATTGCAAAGACGAGGGCATTTTTGGCAGATTGGCGAATCCCTTGATTGGGGATAGTGACTGTATCAATCGTTGGCGTACTGAAGCCACGAATTAAGATCAAAATCAAGCCAAAGGTTAAGCCAAAAATTAAACCTTGGCTGATTTCTTGGGGAAGAGAAGACGAATAATTGGCTTCAGTAATTTGACCAAAAGCAAACCCAAAAGCCAGTTTTAAAGCAATGCCAAATAAAGGCGCGATCGCACCCCCCAAAATCAGCGTTTTTTGGGCGCGTTGATACGACCATTTCAAGGTAGGAGAAGGGACGATCTGATTGGTTCCAAAAACCAGAGCAAAAACAATTCCCCCAATCAGCACAGCCGGGACTAACTTCTGAACTTCAAGCACAAAACTACCAATTAATCCACTAATTAAAATAAAATTAAACCAAAAAATCAATTGATAAACTTTAAGCTGTTGAGGATTAGCTAACCACTGGGGTTGTAAACGTTCAATCAAGAAAATAGTTTGAGACTCTGCTACCATTTTTTGAGCTAACCAAATCAGCCATTGCTGGGTTTGCTGTTGGGGATAAACTGATTCAACATTGCGGCGGTTCAACATTCGCTGAATATAGGCTTCAAATAAATGATGATGGCGATCGCAAATCGATTCAAAGCGAGGAAAATCCTCTAAAGGAATTCGCTGATAAGCCAATGTCATAATACTCAGCATTAACGGCGACTTCACCAACTCTTGCAACGTCCAATCCTTTTGAATGGCTTGACTGAGAGCCACTAACGCCGAACCTGTATTTTCTAGATAGTGTTGAACCTGTTCTAGCGTCAAAGATTGCAAACAAATTGCCCCTTGTAATTGCAAGCGACAGTTCAACATTTCATAATCTTGGATTCGACTGCAAACCACCAGTTCTGTATGACCGTATTTCTGACAAAATTGATTAATTGCTTGCACGCAATATTCGCGTTTTGTGGCATCAACTTCATCTAAACCATCCAGAAGTAATAATAATTGCTGGCGTTCGATCCAAATTTGACTAATTTCGCGCGCAACTTGATATTTGGTTTGTAATTCTTGTTGCAGCCAATTGGCTAAAGGTTGTTTTGATTGAGTCCAAGTTGAGAGATTAAAAACAACGGGAATCGGCTGATTAAAATTGGCTTCCGCACGCAGCACTAAATGATGACCTAATTCTAAAAGCGTTGTGGTTTTGCCAGAACCCGGTTCTCCTAAAATCAGTAACGTTCGCCCTTCTCCCATTTCATCAAACTTATCAATCGCTTGAGTTCCGGGGGGTAAAGATTGGCGAGATTGTTCTGGAGTTTCCCAAGCCATTCCCCAAGGATGTTCAACGGCATCTAAGCGAGTTTCTAAACCCAATTCAATTAAAGCTTTGCCATGTAAAGATGTTTCTAAGACCCCTTTAATCCAATAATTTTTCACCTTATTTAGCAAAATCTGACGGTTGCGGTAGCTTTGTTGGGAGTACGCCACCGGAACCGGAGTTGGAGGTTCGGGAGATGGGGCAAATTCTGGAGGTTCAAGGGTTGCCAATAAAGGAGAAGTGGGTTCTGACGGGGGACTAAAAATCGGTGAGTCTGCTTCTAGATCCGCTAGCATGACAGTAGCCGAGGCATAGCGATCGCGCTGATGAATAGCGATCGCCCGATCGAGAATCGCCGCTAAATTAGCATCAAGGGCAACTCTACTCGCATCTTGCCATAACAACTGTCCCGTTCGCGGATCGGTCGGTAAAACGTGAGGCGGCTGTTGAGTTAACAAATAAATCGCCGTCATCCCCAAACTATATAAATCGCTAGCATAGGTAGGCTTCCCGGCGGCTTGTTCCGGTGGCATATATCCCCGCGTACCAATAGCAATACTCAAAGCAGACTCGCCTGGAGGCATCCCTAGCGTCATCGTCTCCTTCGCCGCACCAAAATCGATTAACACCGGCTGGCAGGCATCCTGACGCAGGATAACATTATTGGGCTTAATATCGCGATGAATCACCCCGCGTGCGTGGATGTAGGCTAAAACCGATAGCAGGCTGGTTAAGAGTTGGCGAACTTCAGTAGCGGTTGCGATCGCCATAGCATTCAGAGTCGTCCCCTGAATATACTCTTGTACCAGGTAAAAACGCCCTTCCTCCGCAAAATAAGCATACAACTGGGGAATCTGTGGATGTCCTTCCCCCAACTGTTCTAGAATCACCGCCTCTCGCTGAAAGCGGGATTCAATCAACTGCTGCACGTCTAAATTTGTTTGAATCGGCTTAAGCTGCTTAATGACACATAGGCGACGCGAGGGTAAATAGCTATCTTCGGCTAGAAACGTTTCGCCAAACCCACCTGCGGCTAATTTCCGAACAATATGATAGCGGTTATTCAAGCATCCAGATGTCATATCAGCGCCAGCATCAGATCCTCTGAAACTATTGTCCGCATTCTCCGCTAACAATTCAAACCCGTGGGAGTGATGCACCCAAGACATTCAAGCTACCGTCGGACTTGATGTAACTTCCCATCGCGAATTTGCACCACCGGACGATCCGCCATTCTCACCAAGCGGTCATCATGGGTAGTCACAATCACTGTAATCCCAAAACTGTTTAACTTCTGAAAAATCTTCATCACCTGAAGTGCATTATCAGGATCGAGATTTCCCGTCGGTTCATCGGCTAGCAATAAGGGAGGCATTCCCACAATTGCCCTCGCTAAACCCACCCGTTGCTGTTCTCCACCCGATAGCTGCGTGGGAAAACAATCAGCTTTATGGGCTAATCCCACCATTTTCAGCGTTGGCGTTAAACGGCGCTGTACCTCTTGATGCGAATATCCCTGCGCCCACAACACAAAAGCAACATTTTCCGCCACGGTTTTGCGCGGAATTAGCTTATAGTCTTGGAAAACGACACCAATTCGTCGGCGCAATTGAGATAAGCGATCGCCCCGCAGCTTCCCCACATCAATTCCGTGAACCCGTACCTCACCCAGGGAAGCCCGTTCCTCACCATACAGCAACTTTAACAGCGTCGATTTACCTGCACCACTAGGGCCGGTAATAAACAAAAAGCCCTTACGCTTGATTTTGAGATTCACCCCATCTAAAGCAAGACTCTGATTGCTATAAGTCTTAGTAACGCCCCGTAACTCAACCATCACATCGCTTTGGCTAGCATCGGTTGGAGATTGAGATTCTCCAGGGCGATCCGCAATTCCCGTAGGAATTTCTTCGCGCACCGCAGTTTGCGAAAACTCAAGCACTTTCACGCCCGTACACTCCTCACAAGGTACTGTTGAGTGTCCACTATCAACTGTTAAGGGTTAACTGTCAACTAGTTGGATCGAAGCGGGAGAAGAAGGGAGTTGGGAGTTGGGGGTTGGGGAAGAGGGGAGTTGGGAGTTGGGAGTTGGGGGTTGGGGAAGAAGGGAGTTGGGAGTTGGGAGTTGGGGGT
>NZ_MJGC01000015.1 GCF_001746915.1 Desertifilum tharense IPPAS B-1220 | reverse complement strand
CCCCCCATCTCCCCACCTCCCCACCCTCTTCTGCTGGCAATTTGCAAAATTCCGATTATCCTTAACCGCGAAATAATCCTTCGTTAAGGCTGGCGTGCGACTCTAGGGCGGGCAGTATTGCGCGATTTTATACCTGCACTCTTGTTGAGTTAGCAGGTCAATGACTGCTGCTTGTTGGTTGTGACGAGAATAGTAATTATGGCAATCATTAACGGGACTCCGGGCAACGATCTTCTGGTGGGAACGCCAGAAGCCGATTTAATCTTCGCCTTACCGGGGAATGACACTGTATTTGGTCAAGAGGGCGACGATCAAATTTATGGTAATCAAGGGTCTGATTTGCTGTTTGGCAATCAGGGTAACGATACGCTGTATGGCGGTAAGGATAATGACACCCTTTATGGTGGGCGCGATAATGACGTGCTATTCGGGAATACCGGGGATGATTGGATTAATGGGAATTTAGGCGACGATACGATTTATGGGGGTAAAGGGAATGATGTGATTCGCGGCGGTAAGGGAAACGATCGCATTTTTGGCGATCGCGGTAACGATGTCCTTTATGGCGATCGCGGTAATGATACCCTAACCGGAGGAGAGGGACGCGATCTGTTTGTTCTGCAAGCGGGTTTAGAAGGAACGAATACGATTACAGACTTTACCCCAGGGGAAGATTTAATTGGGTTAGCTGGGGGTTTGAGTTTTGCGAATTTAGAAATTACTCAACAGGGGAGTGCAACAGCTATCCGCGATCGCAATAGCGGCACAACTTTAGCCATTCTCCAAGGTATAAACGCCACTCAACTGAGTGCAGCAGACTTTACCACAAATCTGACTCCCATTTCGACCGCAACACCTGCGCCAACCCCAACCCCTAGTATTGTTCCTCCCGTTCGTCCCCCCATTAGACCGCAACCCGACCCGGAACCGCAACCGGAACCCGTACTAGATTCTATTGAACTTTCGGTTTTAGGCACCTATGCAACAGGCGTTTACAACCAAGGTGCAGCAGAAATTCCCGCTTACGATCCGGTGACGCAACGCTTGTTTGTGGTGAATGCCAATAGCGCCACGGTAGATATTATCGATGCTAGCAATCCCAGTAACCTCAGTCTAATCAAATCGATTGATATTCCCGCACTGGCTTCTGGTTTCGGGGATGCCAATAGCGTCGCCGTTAACAATGGGATTGTGGCGGTTGCGGTGGAAAATGAGAATAAGCAAGCACCCGGAAGCGTCGTCTTTTTTGATACGGATGGCAATGCTTTAAAAATTGTCCAAGTCGGCGCGTTACCGGATATGCTGACCTTTACGCCCGATGGCACTAAGGTTTTGGTAGCCAATGAAGGCGAACCAAATGACGATTATACGGTCGATCCAGAAGGATCGGTCAGCATTATCAATATTGCTAACGGGGTTGCTAATGCGACGGTGACAACCGCAGATTTCCGGGCTTTTAATGCTCGTAGGGAAGAATTAATCGCCTCTGGGGTGCGAATTTTCGGCCCCAATGCCACCGTAGCCCAGGACGTTGAACCGGAGTACATTGCAGTCACCAGCGACTCTAAAACGGCGTTTATCGCCCTCCAGGAGAATAATGCGATCGCCCGTTTGGATCTGACGACTGGACAGATTACCGATATTTTCCCCCTGGGTTATAAAGACCATAGCGCCCAACTTTCCTTAAACACCTATTTCTTTGCTGAGGAAAGCTTACCCGTTTTGGATACCGTTGCAGGTCGTGACATCCGTTTAGGCGGTTTCAGCGCATTATATTACGAGGGCAAAGACGCAACCACCCAGAATCTTAAGTTTGTCACCGTTAGCGATCGCGGTTTGGGCAATACTCAAGATGCCCAGGGAAATCGCATCTTTTTAATCCCTGACTTTCAACCTGCTTTAGTGCGCTTTGAACTCACTCCAAACGGTACACTAGAGATTACCGAGCAAATTGGCCTCAAGCGTCCTGACGGTACCCCTCTAACCGTTATCCCGAATCTTCCGGGTCGAGATCCAGATTTACCCGCCGTCGATCCGCAAGGAAACCCAATTCCTCCCGATCCGCTAGGAATTGATGCTGAAGGGGTCGTTATCGCCCCAGATGGGACATTTTGGATTGTGGACGAATATCGCCCTTCAATCTATCACTTTGCCGCAGATGGGACTTTAATTGAACGTTACGTGCCTGAAGGACTTCCCTCAGAAGTGGGAACCCCCGCTTTACCTGCTGATTATGCTAAACGGCGACCGAATCGCGGTTTTGAAGCAGTAGCTTATGAGGATGGCAAAATTTATGCCTTCATGCAATCTCCTCTACAGAATCCTGTTTCCACAGCAACAGCCACGATTCGGATTTTGGAATTTGATGTTGCCACTAAAACGACAACGGGCGAATACTTATATATTCAAGAGGATGTGGGCAATGCGGCAAACGATCCGAGTGACAAGATTGGAGATGCAGTCGCGCTGGGGAATGGACAATTCCTCGTTATTGAACGGGACTCCGGATTTGGTCAGACTTCCCAAAAGAAGGTTTTCCGGATTAACCTTAATGAGGCAACGAATCTCCAAACCTTACCGAGTACGGTTTTAGAAGCTGGGGAAACCTTTGACAGCCTAACGCCTGCACAACTGGCGACTAAAAATATTAAACCCGTTCCCAAGGAAATCTATGCAGATTTAACGGCTTTGGGGTACGATTTCACCGATAAGCCGGAAGGATTGGCGCTGATTGACGAGGGGACGATCGCGGTTCTCAACGATAATGATTTTGGGGATAATCCAACGATTCGTACTGGGTTGGGGATTATCCGTAACCTAAATGTGAATAATGGATTAGATGCTAGCGATCGCGATGGTGGCATTAATATCCGCAATTGGCCAATTTTTGGGATGTATCAGCCAGATGCGATCGCAGTCTACGAACGCAATGGTCAGACTTTCATTGTCACCGCTAACGAAGGTGATGCCCGCGCTTACAGTGGGTTTAATGAAGAAGTTCGCGTTGGACAATTGACATTAAACCCCGAATTTTTCCCAGATGCGGCAGCCTTAAAACTCAATAGCGCCTTGGGACGTTTGCGCGTAACCAATGCATTAGGCGATACTAACGGTAACGGGCAGTATGAGGAACTCTACGCCTTTGGGGGTCGGTCGTTCTCTATTTTCCGAGTCACTGCCACAGGTCTGCAACTCGTTTACGATAGCGGTAATGACTTTGAACGCATAACCGCCGAACTCATCCCCAATTACTTTAACTCAACCAATAGCGAGAACAATTCCTTCGATACCCGCAGCGATGATAAAGGGCCAGAACCCGAAGGCGTCGTTTTAGGGACTGTAGGCGATCGCACTTTTGCCTTTATCGGCTTAGAACGAGTCGGCGGCGTCATGACGTACGATATCACCGATCCGTTTAACCCGTTGTTCGTCCAGTACATCAACAACCGCGACTTTACAGGCAATGCCGTCGCTGGAACTGCTAAAGATTTAGGCCCAGAAGGACTCATCTTTATCCCCGGTTCCGATAGTCCAATTGCCAATCCTCTGCTAGCCGTCGCTAACGAAATTAGCGGTACAACCACATTATTTGAAATAACACCAACTTTCTTCTAGGTTCTGTCTTTCGTTTTTCCAAACACCTGCGTTTTCCCTCCCCAATGCTCAAACCGTTGGGGAGTTTTTTTATGATTCAACAATATTCATCGCTTTTGAGTAGGTGGGCTTAATTAAGCGTCAAATAAAAAAGTAGTTACCCAGATGCGATCGCTCGGCAATAAACTCTCGTAATTGCAGGTAAGTAGATAGGTCTAATTAAACGTTAAAAACGAGATCGCATTATTTCCCTACATTTAGAGAAATGGAATTAAGATTAAATTGCTGGAGATGATAGCCTACTTTCTCACTTCTGTTGTTCAAACTTT
>NZ_MJGC01000014.1 GCF_001746915.1 Desertifilum tharense IPPAS B-1220 | reverse complement strand
CAGCCCGTTTAAGTTCACGGGAATCGGGGTTGGATTGGATGTAGGAATTGAGATCTTCTAGCATGGAGCAGGTTTCAGTTTGATCTTATCCTCTCTATATTCTCATAACTGACTTAGGATTGCTATAGCTACGAAACAACCGTTAAAGAAAATTCAGCGCTCATTGGCGAGGACCTCAAAGCCCAAGCCAAAGCCAAAGCTACTGAACTCAGAGCCGCCTTAGCCAATCCCACCTCCTCTGTAGATGAGGTGAAACAGCTCCTCGAAGGACTACAGCAAACCCTATTTTCAATTGGCGCTGCTGTTTACCAACAGGCAAACAGCACCATGCAAGAAGATGGCGGTTATACAGCCGACTATTCAACGCCAGAAGTCACAGACAACGCTTCATCCTCCTCTAGCGAGGACGAGGACGAGTTCAGTTTTGAGGAAGACGATACAGTCACCGCCGATTACGAAGCCATTGAATAGCCCCGAACGAGAGAGCTTTGATAAAACCGAGTCCGGATTTTTCTAGCCTCCCTCGCCAGCGGACAAGCAGCTTGAGATCGATTTACCTTACACTAGAGATTTTCTTAACTTAGCGCCCTATGGCCGATTACTATCAAATCCTCGGAGTCTCCCGCGACACAGATAAGGAAGAAATTAAGCGTGCTTATCGTCGTTTAGCCCGCAAGTACCACCCCGACGTGAACAAAGAACCCGGGGCAGAGGAACGTTTTAAAGAAATTAATCGCGCCTACGAAGTTTTATCGGAACCGGAGTTACGAGCCAGGTACGATCGCTTTGGCGAAGCGGGTGTCAGTGGCGGGCCAGGCGGGTTCCAAGACTTTGATATTAGTAGCGGCTTTGCAGACATCTTTGAAAGCTTCTTTAGCGGCTTCTCAGGTGGGATGGCTGGGCAAGCCGGCCGTCGGCGCGGGCCGGTACGCGGCGATGACTTGCGGCTAGACCTCAAACTCGACTTTAACGAAGCCGTGTTTGGGGGCGATAAGGAAATTCGGATTAACCATCTAGAAACCTGTACCACCTGCGATGGTTCGGGAGCCAAACCCGGAACTCGCCCCCGCACCTGTACCACCTGTAATGGTTCCGGACAAGTGCGGCGAGCAACCCGCACCCCCTTTGGCAGTTTCACCCAGGTTTCGGTTTGTCCCACCTGCAATGGCAGCGGACAAATGATTGAAGAAAAATGCGAAGATTGCGGCGGTAGCGGCAATAAGCAAGTCACGAAAAAGCTGAAGATTTCGATTCCTGCTGGGGTTGACAATGGCACCCGCTTGCGGGTTTCTGGAGAAGGGGATTCGGGTCAGCGCGGTGGCGTGCCTGGAGATTTATACGTTTATTTGTTTGTTAACGAGCATCCTGAATTCCGCCGAGATGGGATTAATGTCCTATCAGAAGTGAGAATTAGTTATTTGCAAGCGATTTTAGGCAGCCGCATTGAAGTCAATACGGTGGATGGCGAGGAAGAGTTGGTGATTCCCCCAGGAACGCAACCCAATACCGTCCTGAAGCTAGAAAGCCGAGGCGTTCCCCGTTTGGGCAATCCGGTCAGTCGCGGGGATCACTTAATTTCAATTTTGGTGGATATTCCGGCGCGTATTAGTGCCGAAGAACGCGAGCTGCTGGAAAAGTTGGCGAAACTGCGAGGCGATCGCATTAGCAAAGGGGGCATTGAAGGATTGTTTGGAGGTCTGTTTAACAAATGACGGCGGACGCTCAACTCGACTTGCGAGGCACCCCTTGTCCGATTAACTTTGTGCGAACCAAGCTGCGCCTGGAACAAATGGCTCCAGGCAGCCTGCTGGAAGTCTGGCTCGATCCGGGCGAACCGATCGAGCAGGTTCCAGATAGTCTGGCGATGGAAGGCTACACGATCGAGCAAATTGAGGATCGTCAAGCGTTCTTTGCGCTCCAGGTTCGCCGACCGACAGCACCTTAGAGTTTGCAAGCGCGATAGAATAAAGAAAAATGGGCTAATACATTGGGAGTTACTGGGCTGAGTTATGGGTCATGCATGGGCTTAACATCGAAGTTAGACTATGAGTTCTGAGCCACCGACCACACTCAGGACGTTATCGGTAGAAGAGAACAGTCTGCGCGGGACTGTTCTAGCGGTACAGGCAAACTTTTATCAAGTCCAGCTTGACGGCATTGGCGACGCGAGTTCAGAGTCTCAGGGGAACTTGCCGCAGCCTCAATTACTGTGTACGCGCCGCACCCGCCTGAAGAAGATCGGTCAGCAGGTGATGGTGGGCGATCGCGTTTTGGTAGAAGAACCCGACTGGGAAGGCGGACGAGGCGCGATCGCTCAAGTTTTTCCCCGTACCACAGAACTCAGCCGCCCTCCTGTTGCTAATGCCAGTAATATCCTGTTGGTTTTTGCTTTAGAAGAACCGTCTTTAGATGTTTATCAGTTAAGCCGCTTTTTAATTAAGGCTGAATCAACCGGCTTAGATGTTTCTTTGTGTTTGAATAAGCGCGATTTGATTTCGGCCGATCGGTTACGCTGGTGGGAACAGCGCCTGCAAGGGTGGGGCTATCAACCGGCGTTTATGAGCGTCTATACGGGCGAGGGACTCGCCGAACTCAGATCGGTTCTCAGCCATCAAATGACCGTGGTTGCTGGCCCTTCTGGCGTGGGGAAATCGAGTTTAATTAATCAGTTGATTCCTAATTTGGATCTGCGAGTGGGGGAAGTCTCTGGTAAGCTCGGCAGAGGCCGGCATACAACCCGCCATGTTGAGTTATTTGAGTTGCCCGATGGGGGGCTGTTGGCAGATACGCCGGGGTTTAATCAACCTCAGATGGATTCTACGCCGCAAGAGCTAGCCACTTATTTTCCCGAAGCGAGGGCGAGGTTAGCCCACGGAAATTGTCAATTTAGCGACTGCTTGCACCGAGACGAACCCAATTGTATCGTTCGGGGCGATTGGGAACGTTACGAGCATTATCTCAATTTTCTGGAGAAGGCGATCGCCTACGAAGAGCAACTCAATCAACAAAGCGATCCGGATGCGGCGTTGAAGCTGAAAACCAAAGGCAAAAGCGGGCGACAGTACGAACCGCGCCTTGAGAGTAAAAAATACCGGCGGACGGCTCGGCGCACCCAATTGCAGCAGCTAGAAGAACTGTATCAAGAGACGGATTTGTAGTGCAGTTGGAGAATTGGGGTTGAGTTTTCCTCTCGTAGGAAGACTTTGCGGCGCACTTCAGTCAATCCTAATGCTTGAAATTGGTTGAGTTCTCCGTCAGAAAGCGGCCAGGGCGGTCCATCGGGCGGATCTTCGCGATCGCGATAATAGGTGACAATCAGCAAACTTCCACCGGGCGCAACTAAATGGGCGATCGCTTCAATTGCAGGCGATCGCACTTCTAAGGGTAAGGCTTGGATAGTACGCGACTCCACCACTAAATCAAACGTCTGTTGCCAGGTGGGATCGAGGGCAAATAAATCCGCCACCTGATAATTTACCCCAGAATTGGGGAACCGCTGGCGACATTGAGCGATCGCGCTAGCAGAAATATCAAAGGCGGTGACTTGGAAACCTCTCTGGTTCAAAGCTTCTGCATCGTCCCCAAAACCGCATCCCACAACGGCTGCTGTTTGAGTCGCCTTCCCTTGAATTTGCTCAGTTTCTAGCCAATCTTGTATGTAAGGATTGACGACCATTAATGCCCAGGGAATTTGTTCGGGTTCGCACTGGGCATACACAGACTCAAACCAGGCTGTGGGGCTTCCTTGGGCTAACGCTTCAGTGGCTAGTTCTTGAATCCGTTGTCTGCCAATATCTTTCGGGGAATCTAAACTCATATTTCTCTTCGAGCTACCTCAATCGATAAAACACTCTGTTGCGAGAATAAATTGATTAGAATACTCGTCTGCTTTTCCAAAGCAAAACTTTACTGAATTCCCTACTTCTGTCTGAGGGTGTAACTCTATATAAATTTTATTAAAAATATATTTTAGGAATATTAAAAAAAACCAAAGTTTTACTTAAAATCGATAAAACTTAAAATTTGA
>NZ_MJGC01000013.1 GCF_001746915.1 Desertifilum tharense IPPAS B-1220 | reverse complement strand
GGGGGAAAGAAGGGAATTGGGAGTTAGGAGTTGGGGGTTGGGGAAGAAGAGGATGGGGGGAAAGAAGGGAATTGGGAGTTAGGAGTTGGGGGTTGGGGAAGAAGAGGATGGGGAGATGGGGGGAATGGAGGTAAATCGGTTATTGTTCTACTCACATCTTGCATCCGTCGTATTACCCGCCAGGGAATTAATTCCCTGGCTAATAGCGAAAGTCCTCTGAAGAGGACTAAAAGCTTATGGGGAAAGGATTTTAGTCCATTTTAATGGACTTGAGCGATTAGCCCGGAACTTGAGTTCCGGGTGGGTGAACTGACTCAGTATATTGCTGCACGGAAGCTAGCCACAGAACGCTGCTAAACGGAATACAGGATTTAGCACAACAGCACTTTTAACTTAGCCCTAACATTTCCCCTAATCCCAACTCCCAACTCCCAATTCCCTTCATTTCCCCCCACCTCCCCATCCCCTTCTTCCCCAACCCCCAACTCCCAACTCCCAACTCCCTCAATAAGCTCTGGGTGTGGAATACTGGCTTAAAACTTCCTTGCTGAGGCGAACGAGGGGTTCGGGACCTTCTACCATGAGTAAATAACGACCCTGGCGGAGGTGATGGCGATAGATCCCGGCTGTACTGCCTTCACCAAAAAAGCCCATGAGACCGCCAACTACAGCGCCACAGAAGCCACAGACGAGGATTGCGGCTGGAAATAGCGCCCAACTGAGATCGATTGGGGGAACCCACCAAACTTTTAGGGTGAGGATAATCAGAAAGCCTGCGATCGCTCCTAGACCTCCTGTAGCGATCGCCATACTGCGAGCTTGACGGAAGGTAATTTGCATCGGTTTGAGCAAACCGACCCATTCCGGAGAGTTATAGCCCTTACCCACAATCGCCAGATACTCCGGGGAGATGCCATGTTGTTGCACCAAGCGGTAAGCAGCAAAGGCCGCCTCCGCATCCGGGAGAACTGCGATCGCTAGATGAGAACGACGCTTAAACTTAGTTTTGCGAAAACGGCGCGAGTTCTTCACACCACCCGTCCAACTTACAAGGTTTCAGTCCAGTCTCTTTGAATTCTAGCGCTACTCACTTGTTGACTTGCCAATTCTTAGGCTTGCCTTATCAAATTTTTCATTAAGCACTTGGGTCAAAGAGTGCGATAAGTTAGAACTACTCAGGGCTTGACCCCATTAACGACTCCTTTTACTTTACAACTGCCTATGCCTCCTCGTTGGCCTCGCAAACCCACCCGTAACGACCCCGCCTATCGTCGTTTAGACGATCGCATGAACTTTGCGGTTCATGTGGGCGTTTTTGCTGCAACCAACTCTGGGTTGTGGTTTTTCCAAACGTTACGATCCACCCACTGGCAATGGTTGATCGCACTAACCTTAAGTTGGATGGGTTTGCTGTTGATTCATGCGATCTATATTTTTGCGATCGCTGACTATCAAAAGCAAAGCACTCCCAACTCTTAGATAGAGGATCTCACTGAATTATGACTAACCTCAATGCAACTGAAGCCATTGAAAAACTATCGGCTGAAATTGGCGAAAATATCTACATTGATGTGGCCAAGTGGCATCTGTACCTTCGGGATGCTCACCTACATACTGTCCTAGCAGAACGTCTTTATCCCATGCTGACCAGCAACTCGCTCAATGAAGACGATGTTTTAGGCGTTCTCCAAAGTATTCCAGTCAAACTCGGCGGCGGGAAGCGAGAAGTTCCCCTAGCCGATCTGCTTCCCATGCAAGTTCAAGTCAATCTCATGGATCTGCTTGAAGAATATCAGCGCCAACTCTAAAGAAAGATAAAAAATCGACAACTGAAAAAATAGAGAACAGGTGGGTCTGAACTCGCCTGCTTTTTTTTAGGGTGCGGAGTTTGATGGACTGAGTTATGCTCAGAAAAATTCGACTCAAATCAGATCTTGCTCCATTCTCAGTCAGACCTGAGAAACTGGGTTTCAACTTGAGCGATTGGCAAGAAACCCGGTTTCTAGCACTGGCGCAAGATGTCAGACTCAACAAACTCTCATCCCTCTCTCCATCTCCTGATTCTTTATGAAGTCCTCTTTTGTTCAGCGCCCGTCTGCTGTTCGCAAGCCCCACAAATCCCTATCTCTCAGACCTCTATTGATCGTTCCGTTTGTCGCCCAAATTTTTCTAGCGGTTGGACTCACGGGTTATCTGTCCTTTCGCAATGGTCAACAAAGCGTTAACGAGGTCGCTTCTCAACTGCGCCGCGAAATTGTTGCTCGCATTCAAGAACGCCTATCTATCTATCTAGCGACCCCCCATTCTATTAACCAGATCAACGCCGATGCGGTTCGCTACGGAACGCTCGATTTAAGCAATTACAACCTGATGATGAGCCATTTTTGGCAGCAAATTCAGGCGTTTGAATTGATGAGTTTGATCTATGTTGGCAACGAGCAAGGAGAATATATTGGCGCGGGCCGCGAAGGGGGGACGATTACGGTTGATTTAGTTAATGAAAGTACCGGAGGATATTATCATGCTTATCTTCCCGATGCCCAAGGATATCCCACTCAACTCAGCAATACGTTGAGCCGTCCCTACGATCCTCGGCGGCGTCCGTGGTACATTGCAACTGTTGAGAATCAAAGTCCAATTTGGTCGCCAATTTATACTTATTTCAGTCCGCCAGCGCTGGGAATTACGGCGACTCGTCCGCTTTATAGCGACACGGGAGAACTTTTGGCAATTTTTGCCACGGATCTGTCTTTATCGACCATTAGCCAGTTTCTCAGTACCTTGAAGGTCGGGAAAACTGGACAAAGTTTTATTCTAGAGCGGTCGGGAATTTTAGTGGCGACTTCTACGGCGAATCCTCCCTATCGGTTGAATGAGAAAGGAGAAGCCGAACCTATTACTGGAGATCAAAGCACTAATCCAGTGACGCAAGCAACAACGCGCTATCTTTACGAGCGTTTTGGCAGTTTAGAACAGATTCAACAGCCTCAACAATTGGCGTTTAAGTTTAATCAAGAACGGCTATTTTTAGAGGTTTCGCCAATTAGCGATCGCTATGGGATTAACTGGTTGGTAATTGTCGCCATTCCTGAAGCCGATTTTATGGAACAGATCCACGCCAATGCTCGCACAACGATTGGATTATGCTTGCTGACGCTAGGGGTGGCTACAGTTGCCGGAATTGCGATCGCGCGGCGGGTTATTCGTCCAGTCACTCAATTAAACCAAGCGGTCAGTGCGATCGCTCAAGGCGATTTAGAACGGCGCGTTAGCGTTACAGGGATTGATGAATTAGAAACCCTCGGTCAATCTTTTAATCAGATGGCTAATCAGCTTCAAACCTCGTTTAGCGCTCTAGGAGAGGTCAATCGGGAGTTAGAAAACCGGGTAGAAGAACGCACAACAGAACTAAGATTAGCCAATCAAGAAATTAGCTCGCTTAATGAGCAATTAAAGGAGGAAAATGTGCGAATGAGTGCAGAATTGGATGTCGCTCGTAAAATCCAACAAATGATTTTACCCAAGGAACAAGAATTAACCGCCATTCCCGATTTAGAAATTGCTGGCTTTATGGAAGCTGCTAACGAAGTTGGGGGCGATTATTACGATATTCTTCAAGGAGAAAATCAAATTAAAATTGGGATAGGCGATGTTACAGGACATGGACTAGAAAGCGGCGTTTTAATGATTATGGTACAAACCGCAGTTCGCACGCTGCTTGCTGTTAACGAGCGCGATCCAGTTAAAATTTTCAATGCGCTCAATCAAACGATTTACAGAAATGTCCAGCGAATGAATTCTCATAAGAATTTAACGCTTTCTTTGTTAGATTATTGGGAAGGAAATCTGTATTTAAGCGGTCAACATGAAGAAGCCATTGTTGTGCGAAAAAATGGAGAAATTGAGCGCATTGATACGGATGAATTAGGATTTCCCATTGGTTTAGTCGAAGATATTAGCACCTTTGTGGGTCAACATTCTCTTTACCTAAATCCGGGGGATGGGATTGTTTTATATACGGATGGTGTAACAGAGGCGGAAAATAGCGATCGCGCTCTCTACGGGATCGAACGTTTAATGATCATCATTCAACAAAATTGGTCGCGTTCTTGCTCAGAAATTCGCGCTTCTCTGGTTGAGGATATTCGCCAACATATCGGCGATCATACAATCTATGACGATATTACCTTGGTTGTGGTCAAGCGCCGAGCTTGAATGGGGAATTGGGAGTTGGGAGTTGGGGGTTGGGGAAAGAGGGGAGTTGGGAGTTGGGAGTTGGGGGTTGGGGAAGAAGGGAGTTGGGAGTTGGGAGTTAGGGG
>NZ_MJGC01000012.1 GCF_001746915.1 Desertifilum tharense IPPAS B-1220 | reverse complement strand
TCTGACAGGACTTTCAACCTTGTTGTTTATTTCGGAGTATCTTAAATCCGGGTGGGTCTGTGACCAACTACAGTTTAACAAAAAGCCGTGCTAGAAGCACGGGGTTTTAAACCCAGACTTCTGATAAAATACCTCTTCTATGGATTAAGCTTCAATCAGGGCGGACATCCAGACACCCTTCAATGTAATCGATCTCCGGCAGTTGACCCGCCGACATAGTAGTCACTCGCCCTCTTTTGGTTGCAAACTTGAGACGGAAGTTTCTATCACTATTACTATTCGGGACAAACGTCAGAAAATGACCCTCTGTTGAATTCGGAAGTCTGCTGACTTGGAGGTTGCCGCCATAGAGTGACTGAACTGACTCTTCAGGATCGGGAATCTTTGCGCCGCTGACGGTGGTGATATCGTCCGTTTCAATGTCTACCCTAGCAATTCGCCCATTCGTCACCATGAAAAACACGCCGTCGGGTTCTCCAGCGAGCTTATAGTAGTCGCAGATGCGATTGGGATTGGGCTTGAACGGTACAAGTTGAATACCTGCCGCCTGGGATGCTTGCTCAACCGTCATCCCGATATTCACAGGACCAATACCATTAATAGCCAGTTGCGAGTTTCTGGTGAGTTTTGGCTGAGTGCCGAGCGAACCCAAACATCTGTTATCGCCGCTAGCATTTACTAAACAGTCGCCGTTTTTGTTCAAAAGCACGACAGATTGAACAGTAGAAAACTGCTTGAGGGTTGCTTCGATGGCGCTTTGGGCGCGAGCATCATCCCCAATTCCCGCAGAAACCACATCCCGGCAAAATTTCACTCTAGCGACACCCCGCTCGATTGAAAGCGTAAAGTCTCTGCCACAGTTAGAATTTCCGCTTAACTGTATCGCTGCGGTTACGCCATTTTGTCTTTCCTGAGTTGTAGGACCTGCTATCAATTGTTCAAGAGCAAAGCGGGCAACTCCTTCGCTAGAAGTCGTGCGCCATACGGGTTTAACAGCAGTGAAATCTTGTGCGGATTCAGGAGTTTTCGGGAAGAATACTTTAACATTTTTGAGCGTTTGTTTAGCAGAGGCTGAAGGTGGTTGAACGACCTGTTTTGTCGGGCGATCTTCTGGCGAATTGCTTTGCTTAGATTCCGAAGGGAGTTCTTTTTCTGCAATCTTTTCGGGGGAATCTTTGGTGTCTGCTGAGTGTTCTATTTCTTCGGGAGATGAATCTAAGGAAGCGGGCGTGCCTGTCACCGATCCCGCGCAAGCACTGAGTCCCCAAATGCTCAGGAGTAGGAAGGAAGAGAGTAAAGTTGAGCGGCAGTTGTTGTGCATGTTTCTCTGAATCTCGACGCCGATGGATACTTACGTAGGCGTTTGTTAATACTCTGATTCAAGAGGAGTCGATTGCTTTCCTGACAATTTGAACAAAAGTTAGGAACTGCAATCTATTCCAATGGCGATCGCGCTGACTGCATCCCAATCCAGCCTTTGAGATTCAGGTATATTTTGCTATCCACTTACTGATTTCTGCTCGGATTAACGCTTATCCATACCCAGATGGAGAGTATCTGAATTTACTGAAGACTCAACGAACACCACACCCTAAAGATATTCAATAACAACCGGCTCTTCGGGAATGAATCGGGCTTGATAATTGGTTTTCTTATTTTTCCCTCGCAGGCTTCCGATCGGAATGGGCTTTTTAAGCGGCTCTAACTCTTGCACCTCCCAAAACACGGCCCAGGTTAGACTATCTGTGGCAGCAGATTTGGGACGGTAGATAGATTGACCGGGATAGCGACCTCGACGAGAGCCGACATAACCGATATACAATCCCCGCCAAGTGACTTCTGAATTTAAAGGTCGATCCCCCTTGGCTTGCGAGGCATAGATGAAAGTCTCAACGCTCTTACCATTCCTCAACTTTTCAATCTCGGCAAACTGTTCAAATGCCATACTGCCGAAAGCGACTTTCGGTAAATAATCGGGTGGGAGATCTTCAGAGTCCAGTTGAGATGCGATCGCTTCGAGTCCTGAAATGAGGTGTACCTCTGGAACTGAAATCAGTAATGCGAAATCCTGGGTCTTTTGCATGAACCGATGGCTGTTAAACAAAAAAACAACTTTTCTAGCGTAGCCCGGTCTGAGCAGCTTTTACCACGAGCTTAACTGCTTCGGCTCAGTGCGATCGCTCTTTGTGCAAAACGACTCCAATCTATTTGAAATGCTTTGAGTCGGCGATCGCACCAATCAACCTTTACCCACAAAAAAGCTTGCACTCAGCAAGCTTTCAACGGAGTTGAAGATTTCAAAGGTTCCCTGTGATTAGTTCAAACCCACATTGACATTCACTAAACTTCCGGTTAATTGATCCGGGGTAAAGCCGACAACAATCCCTAAAATCTGATTTTGTCCGAGTGAAATTGCTGTATTCCCCTCGAATAAACTCAACGTTAGGTCATTCGGATTGATACCCCCAGTTAATCCAATTTGGTCAATCCCCAGTTCAAAGTCCATAATTAGATCCGCTGTTTCCAGGTTGACTGCGGCTGTCGAAGTTCTTAGGACAAATAAATCTGCCCCAGCACCACCAATCAGGGTATCGCCACCCAAGTCACCGCTGAGGGTATCGTCGCCATCCCCACCCATGAGCAGATCGAATCCTTTACCGCCCCAGAGGATATCATTACCTGTACCCCCTAACAGGGTATCTTGAGCGCGATTGCCTAACAGCGAATCGTCACCCGCCCCACCATCAAGGTAATCGTTATCTTTACCGCCGAATAAGGTATCGTTACCACCATTACCAAATAGGTAGTCTTTCCCCTGGTTGCCATGAATCCAATCATGAGCGCTACCACCGTTAACGGTATCATCACCTTGTAGGGCTTCGACTTTTTCGCCTCTATTGTCTAGGGTTGCTAGATCATTTCCTGGGGTAAAGCGGTCTTTCAGTTCTGGGCTAGGCGTAGGTCTTGGTGTAGGAGAGGGAAGTGGAGGAATTGGGCGAGGAGAGGGGGCAGGGGTAGGAACTGGAGTCGGTGTGGGTGTAGGACTACCACCAGAAATTCCGCCATAATTATTAGGATTGGTCAAGTCCGAAACGCGATCGCCTTCAAGTAGAGCAAGGGTGCTTTCTTGACCGTTAACAGAAGCAACCAGTCGGGTGGTATTCGTAGCCGCGTCAAAGGTTGCGCTCAGTTGATTAAATTGTAGATCCCCTGTGAGCAATAAGCGATCGCCCTGAGCTGGAGTAAAGTCAGTAATCGTTTGAGTCCCGCCCACTTGCAAGCCAAACCAGTCAGCACCAGCACCCCCGGTTAGGGTGTTGTTACCTGTTCCCCCAATCAGAGTATCGCTGCCAATTCCCCCATTGAGTAAGTCATTACCTGCATTCCCGACTAAGCTATCGTCGCCCGAACCTCCGAAGAGGGTATCAGCACTGCTCGAACCGACAATCGTATCATTACCCGCTTGACCAAAGACACCTTGAGGGTAGTTGGCAGCATCTTCGGGTGTCAGGGTGCGGTTATTATTGTCCGTTCCTAATCCTAAACCACCTGTAGGTACTATATCGGTCGGATCTCCGCTTGGAGTTGGAGTTGGGCTTTCCCCTGGAGTGGGGGTTGGGGTTGGGCTTTCACCTGGAGTCGGTGTTGGCGTTGGAGTTGGGCTTTCACCTGGAGTCGGTGTTGGCGTTGGGGTTGGGCTTTCACCTGGAGTCGGTGTTGGCGTTGGAGTTGGGCTTTCACCTGGAGTCGGTGTTGGCGTTGGAGTTGGGCTTTCACCTGGAGTCGGTGTTGGCGTTGGGGTTGGGGTATCGTTATCGAGAATTGTGGCAATGGCTGTGCTATTACTAAGCACTGCATTGCTTGGACTACTCAACGTTACCGTAAAGGTTTCAGTGCCTTCAACCAGCGTGTCATCTACAAGATTCACTGCAAACGTTGCGCTTTGGCTACCAGGAGCAAGTGCAACCAAACCGCTACTATTGATATAGTCTTGCGGTGCTGTTGCAGTTCCATCGCTGGTCGCAACATTCACTGTTACCGCTTGTCCGCTAATCGCACTTAAGTTAACTGTAAAGATTGCCTGACTATCGCCTTCATTAACAGTGACATTAGTAATTGACAGCGTTGGCAATGGGTCATTGTCAATAATAGTCGCTGTTGCTGTCGCTCTAGTAATGCTAGCGCCGTTTGCATTAGAGAGATTTACGGTAAAGATTTCATCAGCTTCATTGAGATTATCGTCAACAATATTAACCGTCACTGTGGCGCTTTGAGTTCCGGGGGCGAAGGTAACGGTTCCGGTTGTGGCTGTGAAATCGTTAGGCGAAACAGCGGTTCCATCTGCGGTAGTGTAGTTAACAGCGATCGCGCTGCTACTCGGTGCAGATAAACTCAGGACAAAGTTAGCCGTGCCATCGCCTTCATTAACGGTGACATCGCTAATCGAGAGTTGCGGTTGCTCGTCGTTATCGGTAATGGTGACAGTTCCAGTCTCTTGACCTCTCCTGAGAGTGGCATTGGTGGGAGTTGAAAGTTGAACGCCGAAACTTTCAGTCAGTTCGCTGAGGTTGTCGTCAGTAATGGCAACCTGAATGGTTTGTTGGGTCTGTCCTGGGGTAAAGGTCAGAGTGTTATTGGTAATGGGCGTATAGTCAGCAGAGGTGGCTGTACCTT
>NZ_MJGC01000011.1 GCF_001746915.1 Desertifilum tharense IPPAS B-1220 | reverse complement strand
TCTTCCCCCAACCCCCAACTCCCAACTCCCAATTCCCTTCTTCCCCCTATGGCCACCAACAATCCTAGCGGTCTAACGATGAGCGATGTGCTAATGTTGCCAGATGAGCAACGGCGCATTGTGCAGTGGGTGATGCGTCAGTCGGATTGCAGTCTGGCAGATATTGCGGTTCATTTTGGTCAAGATGAAGCTACCATTCGCCGACTGATGGATGAGTTAGTCGCCCAGGATTTTGTGCAAGAAATCCAGTCTTCCGGGACGCTGTACTACCGTGCTAAATTGACCTCTAAACGCGGTCGTCAACTTTTGCCTGAAACGCTTCAGCAGGCGCTAGCACCGGGAAAACCGCTGACTGCGATCCTCAACCCTTCTGGGGATGCTGCGGTTACGGCGGGTTCTACGTTTGAGTTGTGCGTTACGGTGAGTAATAAGGGAAATCAGAGCGCTTTAATTGATATTTATATTGAGGAAAGTTCCCAACTGCTGCGCGAGTGGTGTCCGTCTCCCTACGAACGGTTAGCACTTTTGAGCAACTCTAGTAGCGAGGTGGTGTTTCCGGTTCATATCCCCCCGCAAGCGATACCGGGAACCTATAACTATGTCCTGGCGATTGATGCGCCGCAGCATTACCCTGAAGATACGCCCATTCGCCACGCCCAACGCTTGCAAATTTTACCCGCCATTGAAGAAGCTGCGCGGGTTAGCGATCCTACGTTTACGGTTGAACCGGTTACAAGTTCTTTGCAACCCACGGTTCTCCAGCCGGGACAGGTTTTGCAAATGACGATTACGGTGTATAACCGTTCTGACCGGGTAGACCGTTTTTGGCTGGCTTATGCAGATTTAGACCCCAGTTGGGTGACGATACGCTATCCTGAAGGGCTACCAATGCCTGGGTTAGTGACTATTCAGGATGGGTTAGAACTCAACCCGGATACCCAAGGCGAAATTCTGCTGTTATTGCATCCGCCGCTGAGTGCGCTAGCCCGCACTTATTTTCCAACGCTGCGAGTCCATTCGGCGAATAATCCAGATTTGATGTTACTCGATGTGGTGTATCTGCAAGTGCTGCCTGTGTACTTGCTGAATGTGGAATTGCGGACGCTGGTGGGGAGGGTGCGACGGATGGCGGGCCTTTATGAGGTTCGCTTGCATAATACGGGAAATACAACGCGGGAAATTCTGTTGAATGCGGTTCCTTTAGATGAGGATCGTTCTTGTGCGTATACGCTGGAACCGGAACGGCTGCTAATTTTACCGGGAACTTCCACAATCTCGATGTTACAGGTACAGCCGACGAATGGCTGGCGGCGACCGTTTTGGGGAAGCGGGTTAATAATTCATTTTGGGGTAGAGTTGGAGGATGTGCAACGCCTCGCACTGCCCAACGATATGCCCCAAGGGATGCTGGTTTGGGAGGCGCGTCCCTGGTGGCAATTGCTGTTACTGATTTTAGCGGGTTTGGGGTTAACGGCGGTGATCGCGTTCTTGATTTGGTGGTTCTTTTTACGCCCCCCTACGCCTGCGAGAGTTATTGAATTTTCCTCTAGCAGTCCCCTCTACCAAGAAGCGGATAACGATTTTGTCCGTCTCAATTGGCAAATTAGCAACCCCAGGCAACTACGCTCTATTACCATTAAAGGTCAAGCAGCCGATAGTGCGATCGCAGTTCAACCCCTTGTGTACAATTTCAGCCAAGGAATTCCCGATGAGTTAAAGCCGTTTTGCACTCAGCAACGGGTTTTAACCTGCCAAAATGTGCGAACCGATGCGCGCCAACCTAGCGAATATACATTTGAAATAACTACATTTTCTCGTCGCAATCCCGATACCGCAACGGCGACTCAACAAACGAACACGGTTCCGATTCTTCCCGTTAATTTACCCAGAATTACCGAATTTCGCTCGACCCAACCCACCTATCAAGCAACCAATTCGCCAACGTCTCAGCCTATTCTCCTCAATTGGAGAGTTCAGAATCCCGAACAATTACAAGCGCTGAGATTAATTGGACGCGCCCCCGATGGTTCTGTCAATAGTCCTTTACAAGAATTTAATTTAAACTCAACGCTGCCCTCAGAACTCCAGGAATTTTGTACGCTAGAAGCCGAATTGGTTTGTCAAAATGTCCCCACACCAGCGCGACAGGTGGGGGATTATATCTTTGAGTTGAGTGCGATTTCCCGCAAGGACTCAACAGAACCTGCCCATACGCTAAAAACCGATACGATTAAAATTAATCCGCAACGCATCCCCCTCCAAATCGTCAATTTTCAAATTAACAACGAACCCGCACAAGCTAAATATATTATTCCAATTAATCCGCAACAAACTTCGCCCCCTTTAACTATTGCTTGGCAAGTTCAAGGGGGACAAGATATGAAGGTTGAACTCTTACCTTCTCCGGGAAATGTTGGACAAAGAGGGAGTGTTTCTTACCCCATTAGCAAACAAGCTTCGCGAGAAACAATTACTCTGAGATTGACTAATTCTACCGGAGATGAAGTCAGTCGGTCTATTACCATTGAAACCTTTATTCCCCCGGATGTGGAAGCCGCAATTCTCAGAAGTCTGTCTCCTACTCCCCCCAGTACCGTACCTATTTCTCCCGGTTCTTCTGTGCTTCCTCCTCCCCCTGGTGCGAATGGTGGCTTACCTTCTCTAGCGGTTCCTCCCCCTCCGCCAGGTTCTCCAGGTTCTCCAGGTTCTCCGGGTTCTCCGGGTTCTCCCCCTGGCGAACCTTCTCCCACTCCAACCTCACCCGCCATTCCCCGCCAACCCTCTGAACCGAGTTCGCTTCCCCCGGCTGAACTTCCGCCGCGCTTTGATTGATATGGGATGGGGAAGAAGGGAGTTGGGAGTTGGGAGTTGGGGGTTGGGGAAGAAGAGGATGGGGGGAAGTGAGTTCCGAGTTCCGAGTTCCGAGTTCCGAGTGGGAGAAGGATGGGGGGATGGGGAGGTGGGGGGATGGGGGGATGGGGAGATGGGGAGATGGGGGGATGGTTGGTAATTTCGATCTCTAACTGAGTGCTTTGCACGGAATGGCGATGTATTATAAACAACCTTTATTGAGATTAAGTATTTACGCTTCTGTGCTGTTGCTGGTTGCTAATGTGGCTCAAAAGGTGATGGCGCAGGAAGGTTTAAATGATTTTGATTATTGGGCGAGTTTGTGTAATTTATTTCAGAGTGAAAATAAGTATACGGAAGCGATTGAGGCTTGCGATCGCGCGATCGCCATTAACCCCAAAGATCCGGTAATCTGGACGAGTCGTACCTCTGCTTTATTTCCCTTAAACCGATATGCTGAGGCTTTAGTCTCCGCCGAACAAGCTTTAAAACTAAAACCCGATTATGCTTTGGCTTTAACTCATCGCTGTATCGCCCTTTCGGAGTTGGGGAGACAGAGTACCGCGATCGCGGCGTGCGATGCGGCCTTAACCGCCGATAATAATTGGGGACAGCAGAGTGCGGCAGTTGCCTGGTATTATCGCGGTGTGGGATTAAAACGACTGGGACAACCTGTAGACGCGATCGCGGCTTTCGATCGGGCTATTGCTATCCTCCCTAATTATTCTGCGGCTTGGAGCGATCGCTGCCAAGTTTTGGCCCAATTAGATAATCTAGAAGCAGCGATGACAGCGTGCGATCGCGCGATTCAAATCGATCGTCACTGGGAAACTCAAACCCCCGCTACAGCTTGGTTTAACCGAGGTCTGGTTTTCCAAAGATTAGCACAACCCGACAGTGCGATCGCGGCTTTCGATCGCGCCTTAGCCCTCGATCCGCAAAATGCCCAAGTCTGGACGGTACGCGGTACTGTGTTAGGTAGCCTAGGTCAATATGCAGAAGCCCTAGACTCCCATAACTGGGCGCTGAAAATCAACCCCGACTATCCCTTAGCCTTAGCCAACCAATGCGCCACCCTCAATAAACTCGATCAATTTGCAGAAGCCCTCGCCGCCTGCGAAAAAGTGTTACAAGGCTCCCTGAGCGGAGTCGATGTTGCCTTAGTATGGGATCGTCGAGGTCATGCCCTATCCGGTTTAGGTCGATACGAAGAAGCCTTAACCTCCCACGATCGCGCCATTGGCTTAAATCCCAATTTTACAGAAGCTTGGAATAATCGTAGCGTCACGCTTTGGTATAGCGATCGCTATCATGAAGCCTTAGCTGCGAGCGATCGCGCCTTAGAACTCAATCCCAATTATGCCCAAGCTTGGTATAACCGAGGTCGGATTCTCAGTAGTTTAGAACGCTATGAAGAAGCCGTAAATGCCTACGATCGCGCTATAGCCACGAACAATCCCAGGGATAATCGTACTTTAGGCGAAATTTGGGTAAATCGTTCCGTTGCTCTGTGGCATTTGCGTAGATTTACAGAAGCCCTAGCTGCGAGCGATCGCGCCCTGCAAACCCATCCCGAATCCTTTGGGGTCTGGTACAATCGAGGTCTGGTACTCGGCGCGCTCCGACGATACGACGAAGCCCTAATTGCTTACGACCGCGCCAGTCAAATCAAAGCCGACGATCCGAATGTCTGGATAGCCAAAGGCGTCTTACTCATTCAACTGCGCCAACTCCCAGCCGCCCTCTCTGCATTCGATACCGCCCTAGAACTCGCCCCGGAAAACACCCTCGCTATCCAAAACCGAGAAGCCGTTCTCCAACAAATAAATGTGGAGTAGGGAGGAGGATGGGGAGATGGGGAG